>JAIBJL010000189.1 GCA_020029545.1 Gammaproteobacteria bacterium | reverse complement strand
GCTGGCGCCTACCGAAGATCAGGGCTACATCTTGATGGTGACGGCGCTGCAGGATGCGGCATCGCTGGGGCGCACCGACAAGGCAGCATCTGCCGTCGCCGACGAACTGCTCAAAAAAAATCCGGCGATCAAGTATGCCGTCACGATGGCTGGGCTCGATCCGCTGACGTTCTCGTTCCGGACCAATGCCGCCGTGGTATGGATAGTGTTAAAGCCATGGGATGAGCGTCATGGCGAAGCGGAATCGCCGCGCGGTATCGTGCAGCAGGCTTTCGAGGCAGGCAGTCACGTCAAGGACGCATTTTTCCTGCCGCTTGAGCCGCCACCGATCGAAGGATTGGGCACGGCCGGCGGCTTCGAAGCGTACATTCAATCGCGTGGCTCCGGCGATCTGAAGGCGCTCGAAGGCGTAATGCAGAAGTTCGTCGAGGCGGCATCGAAGCGGCCCGAATTGGCCGGCGTCACGACCACCTTCAGTGCGAGCGTGCCCCAGATTCGTATCGATCTGGACCGCGAGAAGGCGATGTCGCTCGGCGTGCCTGTCGGCGATGTGTTCGAAACGTTGCAGAGCACTTTCGGTGCACTCTACGTCAACGACTTCAATCGCTCAGGCCGCGTGTTCCAGGTGCAATTGCAATCGGAGCCGAAGTTTCGTGCCTTTCCGGAAGACATCCGCGACGTCTATGTGCGCTCGAAATCCGGCTCGCTGGTACCGCTGACTGCGCTGGCCACCATCCGCGAGGTCACCGGCGCCGAAGTCGTCGAACGCTTCAATGTGTTCAACGCGGCGAAACTGATGGGTGGTCCGGCGCCCGGCCGTAGTTCGGGTGAAGCGCTCGCGGTGGTGGAGCAGGTTGCCAAGGAGGTGCTGCCGCCGGGATATACATTGGCGTGGACGGGGGCGGCCTATCAAGAGAAGGCGAGCGGCGGTGCATCGAGCGGCGTATTTCTCTTGGGGGTGTTGATGGTATTTCTGATTCTCGCCGCTCAGTACGAGCGCTGGACCATGCCGCTGGCGGTCATCATGGCAGTGCCGTTCGCAGTGTTCGGCGCATTGCTCGCAGTGTTCACGCGCGGGCTGGAAAACGACATCTATTTCCAGATCGGCATGCTGACGCTGGTCGGCCTGGCGGCAAAGAACGCGATTCTAATCGTCGAGTTCGCTATCATGAAACAGGCCGAAGGTATGTCGTTCCGCGAGGCCGCGGTGGAAGGAGCACGGTTGCGTTTTCGCCCGATCATCATGACCTCGCTGGCGTTGATCTTCGGCGTGCTGCCGCTGGCGCTGAGTTCGGGTGCCGGTGCGATGAGTCGGCATTCGCTGGGTACCGGCGTGATCGGCGGCATGCTTGCCGCAACCTTCATCGCGACATTCTTCGTTCCGCTGTTCTTCGCATGGATCGCCGGCTGGAGCAAGCAGCCCATTGCTGCTGCCATGCATCCGGGCCAGGAGAGCGTCTCGACATGAGCTTCCGGGGTGCTGTTGTTTGTAGCGCGCGGGCGCGTCGTTCATAGGGTGGTGTGTTCATGTATCGACCCATAGTTGCCAAACTCATATCGGCTGCTGCTGTGACTATCGTACTCAGCGGCTGCATCGTTTCACGTGTCGACCCGCAGAAGCCGCAATTGCCGCTGCCGGCCGCGTTGCCGGTGCCCGCCGAGACGACGGTGGCGTTGCCCGATCCGTGGTGGACGATCTTCGCGGACGATACGCTGAACCAACTCGTGGACGAGGCGCTGGCGAATAACACCGATGTGAAAGTGGCGGCAGCGCGAGTTGCCCAGGCGAGGTCGGCGCTGCGCATTGCCAATGCCGATCGTCTGCCGACGCTCGATGCGCAAGGCAATGCCACGCGCTCGAAAGACAGTGCGCTCACAACGCCGATTCCCGGCGTCGATCGTTACAGCACGAGCTATACCGTCCAGGGTTCGGTCGGATTCGAGCTGGATTTGTGGGGCCGCTATCTGCGCGCATCGGAATCCGCACGAGCGGAGCTGCTCAATACCGAGTACGGCCGCGAATCGACCAAGCTCAGTCTCACCGGCGATGTCGTGCGAGGGTACTTCTCGTTAATTGCAGCAGCGGAGCAACTGGCCCGTGGCCGCGACACGGTCGGAGCGCGTGAGGAATCGCTACGTCTGGAAAAGATTCGTTTCGATGCCGGCGAGAGCGATGAGTTCACCTTCAAGCGTGCCGAAGCCGATGCCGCTGCAACCCGCACGTCGGTATATCAACTCGAACTTGAACTGTCGCAGCGCACGAACGCACTCGGCGTATTGCTGGGACGATCGCCGCAAGATCTGGTCGACAAAGCGATTCAGGTTCCTAAGTCGCAGTTGCCGCCATTGGTATCGCTGCCTGCAGCATTGCCTTCGTCCGTGCTCGAGCGTCGACCTGACATCGGCGCTGCCGAAGCCTTACTGAATGCAGCCGCTGCCGATATCGGCGTGGCGCGTGCAAACCTGTTTCCGAGCATCAGTCTCACCGGCAGCTTCGGGTCGGTAAGCCCGGAGTTGAGCGATCTGTTCACTCAGCCGACCGAAGTCTGGTCGGTCGCGGGCGGCATTCTGCAGCCGATTTTCCAGGGCGGCCGTTTGCGAGCAAGTGTGAAGCGTGCAGAGGCGGTACGCGAACAACGCAAGGCCGAATATGCCGGGACTGTGCAGCGTGCTTTCCGCGAGGTGCTCGACGCGCTTACGGGCCAGGGCCTGATCAAGAACGTTCGCGAAGGCAACGCGGCGCAGGTTGCGGCGCTTGAGCGCGCGACCGCATTGGCCGAGCTGCGCTACGAGCAGGGCGACATCGCCTATATCGAGTTGCTCGACGCACGCCGCAGCCTGTTTCAGGCGCAGATCGATCTGGTCGCCGCCCAACGCGATGCCTTGCTCAATACCGTCGACCTGGCGCTGGCGGTGGGTGGCGGTCTCGGACCCCGTGCGGAGGCGCTTACCGCGAGTCGCTGAGAGCTCGCAACGCCGCGGGCGATCCGTCTTCCCTATTGACGGATCACCTCCAACCACAATATCTTGTGCCCGCCAGCGGTGCTCACCCCTATAGGTGGGCCTAAGAGGGAATCCGGTGCGGTCTTGAGCCCCTGCTCAAGGTCAATTCCGGAGCTGCCCCGCAGCGGTAATCGGGAACGAAAGACGCCATCGCACTGGATCGTCGACAACGGACGCTTCGCTTGAAAGCGCCAGCTTTAGCGAAGCATCCGTCGACGAACTGGGAAGCGGCATCGAGTAGGCGGATCGAACTGATCCAGCGCCCGAAAGCCCGAAGACCTGCCGCGGTCGTCATATCCAGGATCTGACCAGGATGTGATGTTTGGGCTGTCGGGCTCTCGTGGGAGGAGCTGACGGGATTCTTCGGGCGATGTCGATCGTTCCGTTCGGTTCCGTTGGTTTGCCGCGTGGTCCGACCCCGCTCGCGGGAGCGGACAGCCACGATCGGTCCCTCAGCCGTTGCATTCGCCGTGCGAGTGCGATGTTGTCGTTCCATCGTGCGCTGATCGTTCCCCAACGCTAAGAGGGGACATCGCGATGATCGTAGAACAACCTGCCTTCCGGCTGACCGCGCCAGCCACCGCCCGCACCCAGATGCGCGTGACCAAACGCAGTGGCCAGCATGAGCCCGTCGACGTCAACAAGATCGTGCGCGCAGTGAGCCGCTGCAGCGAAGGATTGAGTGCGGTGGATCCGATGCGCGTTGCGCTCAAGACCATCGCCGGGCTGTACGACGGCTCGACCACGCGCGAACTCGACGAGCTGTCCATTCGTACCGCAGCCTCGTTCATGGTGGAAGAACCCGAGTACTCGCAGCTCGCGGCGCGCTTGCTGTCCGGATTCATCGACAAGGAAGTGCAGGGACTGGGGATCTACTCCTTCTCGCAATCGATCCGCCACGGCTTCGACGTCGGTTTGATCAACGAGCGTGTCATGAGCTTCGTCGAAGCGCACGCCCGCAAGCTCAACGACTCCATCGATGTGTCGCGCACGCAGGGTCTCGAATACTTTGGCCTGCGCACACTGTACGACCGCTACCTGCTGAAACATCCGACGCGTCGCCTAGTGCTGGAAACGCCACAGCATTTCTGGATGCGCATTGCCGTGGCACTCAGCGCCACCGTTGCCGAAGCACTCGACCTGTACCGGATGTTTTCCGAGCTGAACTACATCGCCAGCTCGCCGACGCTGTTCAATGCCGGCACGCGCCACGAACAATTGTCGAGCTGCTTCCTGCTGGATTCGCCGCAGGATTCGCTCGAATCCATTTACGACAAGTACAAGGACATCGCGCTGCTCTCGAAGTTCTCCGGGGGCATCGGCGTGGCCTGGCATCGGGTGCGCTCGGAAGGTTCGCTGATCCGCGCCACCAACGGCCTGTCGAACGGTATCGTCCCCTGGCTCAAGACACTGGATTCATCGGTTGCCGCCGTGAACCAGGGCGGCAAGCGCAAAGGAGCGGCGTGTGTGTATCTTGAGCCGTGGCATGCGGACATCGAGGCGTTCCTTGAATTGCGCGACAACACCGGCGATGAAAGCCGGCGCACGCATCACATCAACCTGGCGAACTGGATTCCGGATCTGTTCATGCGTCGTGTCGAGGCCGACGAGCCCTGGTCGTTGTTCGATCCGCACGATGTGCCCGAGCTGCCCGACCTGTTCGGTCCCGCATTCGATGTGGCCTATGGGCAGGCCGAGGCACAGGGCGTTGCCAGGAAGACATTGCGCGCACGCGATCTGTACGCCCGCATGATGCGTGTGCTGGCCCAGACCGGCAACGGTTGGATGACATTCAAGGACAAGTCCAATCTCGGCTGTAACCAGACCGCAAAGCCGGGCAGTACCGTGCACCTTTCGAATCTGTGCACGGAGATTCTCGAAGTCACCAGTCACGGCGAGACGGCCGTCTGCAATCTTGGGTCGATCAATCTCGCACGCCACGTCACCAACGACGGCTTCGACTTCGAGCAGCTCGCGCATACCGTGCAGATTGCCGTGCGGCAGCTGGATCGAGTCATTGACCTGAATTTCTATCCGGTCGCGACGGCGCGTTCGTCGAACATGCGCTGGCGTCCAGTCGGTCTGGGTCTGATGGGGTTGCAGGACGTGTTCTTCAAGCTGCGTCTGCCGTTCGACAGTCCTGCGGCCAGCGAGCTGTCGACGAAGATTTCCGAAGAGATCTATTTCCACGCATTGCGTACCTCGCTTGAGCTGGCGCGCGAACTCGGACCGCATGGTGCTTTCGCCGAGACCAGGGCAGCGCGCGGCGAATTGCAATTCGATGCCTGGCACGTGACGCCCTCCGATCCGCAGCGCTGGAACCTGCTGCGCGAGGAGATCAAGGCCCACGGCCTGCGCAACAGCCTGATGATCGCGATTGCACCGACCGCCACGATCGCCTCCATTGCCGGTTGTTATGAATGCATCGAGCCGCAGATCTCGAACCTGTTCAAGCGCGAGACGCTGTCCGGCGATTTTCTGCAGATCAATCGCTACCTGGTCGAGGAACTGCGACGACTGGGCCTGTGGACGGATGAAATCCGCAATGCCATCAAGCTGGCGGACGGCTCGGTTCAGGGCATTCTCGATCTGCCGGAAGAGCTGCGCGTGATCTACCGTACCGCCTGGGAACTGCCGATGCGCGCGCTGATCGATCTTGCGGCGAATCGCGGCGCATTCATCGATCAGAGCCAGTCGTTGAACCTGTTCATGGCCAATCCCAACATCGGGCAACTCTCCAGCATGTACATGTACGCGTGGAAACGCGGACTGAAAACCACTTACTACCTCCGCTCGCGACCGGCGACGCAGATCGCGAAGACCACCACGCCGCAGGTCGATGCACGCAAGGCGACGGATACCGATGCCGTCGCGTGTTCACTGGAAAATCCGGAGATGTGCGAGGCCTGCCAATGAGCGCGGGGTGCGGTGTTGAATCGGGCTCGTTGGCTGCAACGAACTGTGCTGCCAATCCGGCTCTCCCTTGTCTGCTCGATGCCGGCTTCGACCTGACGCTGCGTCCGATGCGCTATCCGCGCTTCTATGAGATGTATCGCAACGCGATCAAGAATACCTGGGCCGTGGAAGAGATCGATTTCCAGATCGATCTTGGTCACCTCAGTCAGCGGATGTCACCGGCCGACCGGCACCTGATCGAACGCCTGGTCGCGTTCTTTGCGACCGGCGATTCCATCGTGTCCAACAATCTGGTGATCAGTCTGTATCGCCACATCAACTCGCCGGAAGCACGCATGTACCTGTCGCGGCAGTTGTACGAGGAAGCGTTGCACATACAGTTCTACCTGACGCTGCTGGACAACTATGTTCCCGATCAGCAACGTCGCGCGCAGGCCTTCGCGGCAATCGAGAACATCCCTTCGATTCGCCGCAAGGCAGAGTTCTGCCAGAAATGGACCGACGAAGTCGCACCGCTCGATCGCCTGACCAGCGACGCCGACAAGCGCCGCTTTCTGCTGAACCTCACCTGTTTTGCAAGCTGCATCGAAGGTCTGTTCTTCTTTGGCGCCTTTGCCTACGTTTATTTTCTGCGCTCGCGTGGCCTGTTGCCGGGTCTGGCGGCAGGCACCGCCTGGGTGTTCCGCGACGAGAGCGCGCACATGTCGTTCGCGTTTGCGGTCATCGAAACCGTACGACGGGAAGAGCCGCATCTGTTCGATGCGCAGTGGGCCGCCGATGTCCGGACAATGATGGAAGAAGCGGTGAAGTGCGAAACGCTGTTCGCCGAGGATGTCTTGTCGGGCGGAGTGATTGGCCTGGCGCGGCGCGAGATGCGTGAGTATCTGGAGTACACCGCGGATCGTCGTCTTGCCATGCTGGGCCTGCCCACCCTCTATGGCACACGTAACCCCTTTGCGTTCATGGAGCTGCAGGACGTGCAGGAGGTCACGAACTTCTTCGAACGTCGGGTGTCGGCGTATCAGGTGGCGGTGCAGGGCGAGGTCGCTTTCGATCAGGCGTTCTGACTTCGCCTCAACATGATAATTTTGGGGTACACGAGGCGAAATTACGTCTTTGGCCGTAATACGGACTTCGTGCCACTTCCCCCAATTCGACCGGGCGCGCTCGCTCAGGGCTTTGACGATGACCGCTGTGTTACAGCGTTTTCTGAACATCCGGCGCGGCGAAGTCGGGCCGATCGTGGCAGCGGCGCTGTACTTCTTTTGCGTTCTCACGGCGCTGCAGATTCTGCGCCCGACCCGCGATGCACTCGGCATGCAAAGGGGCATCGACGAGGTTCGCTGGTTGTTCATGGTCACGCTGGTCGCGACGCTGGTTTTCAATCCGCTGTTCAGCTTGCTGGTCAGTCGTTATCGACGCCTGGTATTCATTTCCGCGACGCATGCGTTCTTCGCGCTCAACCTGCTGCTGTTCTTTGGCCTGCTGGTGCTTGCTCCGCAGGCCGTCGGTGAGCGCACGGGGCAGGTGTTCTATGTGTGGATGAGCGTATTCAATTACTTCATCACCATGGTGTTCTGGGCAATGATGGCCGACCGCTTTTCGCTGGAGCAGAGCAAGCGGCTGTTCGGATTGATTGCGGTCGGCGGTACGGCAGGCGCGATTGCGGGTTCCTCGCTCGCGTCGTTGCTGGCGAAAGCGCTGGGTGTGCCGATGCTGCTGGTGATCGCGGCAGCGTTTCTGGTATTGGCGACGATCGCAGCGTGGACGGTCGCACGCTTGAAGCCGGAGGTCCCCGCGAACGAGGGCACTCCTGGCACGTCGCGATTAACCAGCGAGAATGCGCTGATCGGCGGCAGTGCCTGGGAAGGTTTCCGGGCCGTGTTCAGGTCGCCCTATCTGTTGGGAATCGCGGCCTATGTGCTGATACTCGCCGTAATGGTGACCTTCATCTACTTCACACGCCTGAAGATGGTGGCCTCGCTCGGTACCGACGTCGACATGCGGGCTGGCGTTTTCGCGCAGATCGATCTTGCGACGCAGGTGGCAACGTTCGTTCTGCAACTCATCGTCGCCGGCCACCTGATGAAGCGTTTGGGGGTGCATGTGACGCTGGCGCTGCTGCCCATCACGGTAGCGCTGGGTTTTATCGGTTTGGCACTGGTCGGCTCGCTGGTCGCACTCGTTGCATTCGATGCGACCTTCCGCGCAGTACAGCGCGCAATCATGCGCCCGGCACGTGAGACTTTGTTTACGGTGGTCAGCCGCGAAGAGAAATACAAGGCGAAGGCGCTGATCGACACTTTCGGCTATCGCGCCGGCGATGCACTGGGCGCACAGGTCGAAGGATGGCTGGGCAAGCTGGGAATGGCGCTTATCGGGCTGGCGTCCGTCGCTGTGCCGTTGGCCTTGGCCTGGGCCGCCCTTGGCATCTGGCTGGGTCGCACGCAGCAACGAATCGCCCGCCAGCGCAGCTGATCCGGGCCGCTATAGAATAGCGGCATCGAGCGCAGCCAAGTGCTCATGCGGAGGCGGAATTATCTCGCGGTCGAATCGCCAACGAAGTCGCTTTGCCGCGATACTGCGCGAATACACGGCCATTGCCGTCCAGGAGTTCGGCTTGCGCGATACGGCGAGATGGTTACGCGACGTAGCGCCGCGGCAGCGTGCAGAACTAAAGCGTCGCGCCACCGAGCAATTTGTCGCCACTGCAATCGTCACTGCCGACCGGCCGGTGAGCGGCAAGCGCAAACCTCCGAAGCATGCACGCAGCGCGAGCAAACCAAGAATTGTCGACACCTCGACCGAGCGGCAACTGCAGTTCAAGCAGAGTGTGCTGCAGAGTCGCATGCGCCTCGACGATCCCTATCTGCTGGTCGCGCCCTACACGCGGCAGATGATGTCGTTCCTGCTGTTCAATCCCGATCCGGTGCATATTCTGATGATCGGTCTGGGGGGCGGCTCCCTGCCCAAGTTCTGCCATCGACATCTGCCGACGGCGCGAGTCACCGTGGTCGAACTCGATGCGCGCGTCATCGCCATGCGGAAATCCTTTTTCATCCCGGACGACGATGAGCGCCTGCGAATCGTGCATGACGACGGCGCAAACTACATCGCGCGGCTCGATCAATCCGTGGATGTCGTGCTGGTCGATGCCTT
>JAIBJL010000015.1 GCA_020029545.1 Gammaproteobacteria bacterium | reverse complement strand
AGGGTCGCCGACTCGCGCTCGTCAGCCACAAGGTCCAATCTTGAATTCCACGCGTCGATCCAGTGCGTCGCGTACGTCGTCGGTGCCGCTGCCAACGATATTTTCCCTAAATCCCTTGCCGGACGCTTTGGTCTTGCTGCCCAGGTCTGGCGATGCAGTGTCCAGGCGTTGTTTGATATAGGTCGCTCGCTGCAAGGACAGCGAGTCGTTTGCGCGCTCCGAACCTGTCCGGCTGGTGTGGCCGACGATATCCACGCAAACGCCAGCGGACGCGGCCTCGCGTGCAATCTGCCGCAACCACATCTGGTACGGGCCGCTGATTTTCGCATCAGACCAGAAATCAATGCTGCCCGGATTGAACAGAAATTTCACGCCGAGCGTGTTGTTCGCGATGCCGAAGGCCACCACCTTCGAAAAAGCCGTCTCCGCTTCTGCAGTGCGTCCCAGTTTCCACGTGTTCAGATAGATGCCGTTCAACACCCGCAGTTGCTCGCCGGCCGGGGTCGCGGCGACGGCTTTGTATTCCGTCAGCGATTCCTCGTACCGCGCGGAGTTGTACAAGTTCGTCGCTGCGCTGATCTGAGTCGCCGCTGCGACCCGGTCCAGATAGACAACGTCCGCATGCTGTCCCGGTGAAGTGGCCGTGGTGACGACGTAACCATCGACGACTTTGTCTTTCACCAGCACGGGGCTGTCGCGAAAGTAGGCGGTCGGACTGTTGTCGAGACCCGCATCGCGTGCGATCGATGAAGCCTGTGCAACGATATTGCCGCTCTTCAGGTCCGTCAGTGCGAGATTGATGCGCAAGCTGCGCTTGGAGCCTTGTCCCAGGATGCTGGTGGTGGTGCCCGTCAGCAGATACTGCGCTTTGGCCAGATTGGATTTTTCGAACGGCAGGATTTCGAACTTATCGTAGTTCGACGTCAGCCTGCCGATGACCTGCTGTTCGAGCAGTTTGGTCACGCCCGTCTGCTGACCGGTACCTGCATCGATCATTGGATCGAGTACCACCGGACGTTTGATGAGCTTGGATTCGACCTTGTTGAGGAACGAGGGCAGCTTCTGTGTCTGCGATACCAGTCCGTCAGTTGCTATCGTGACTGCCTGGGCGAATGGCATTTCGCTGTCCACGGATGTTGCCTTTGGCGTCGCACATCCCGACAGTGCAAATGCAGCCCATACTGCGAGAGCGCTCCATAACGACGACTGCGGTATTTTTATCATCGACAGTCTCTCCGTAAAAAGTCGGTTTCCTCGCGCGACAAAGATTCCAGCGAAGCCTTCCTTAACAGATCATCGCAGCGTTGCGCCTGATCCGCAGAAATTTCCACTTCCGATGCCTTGATCGATCCACCCGCGTTCAGGGTGCGCGCTGTCCGCTGCGATTCGCTGGCGTTGTCACCCGAAGCCGCTGTCTGGGTTGTTGCAACTGGCTGCTCGCTGGCGCGTGGTGGAATGCTTTCTATGGGAAAGTCGGGTGATGGCGCAGGATTCAGACGTGCAGGCAGGTTTACCGGTGCCGTTGCAACGGGTGAGACCGCGGCCGTTGTCTTCATCGCAATGCGTGTACCGGCAACCGGGCTCACCGCCGGCTTGGAACTCGCGGCAGTCTGCAGTGCCGCTTGACGGGCATTGATAAGGCGAGTCCCGGTGATCGCCGTCACCGCTACGACAGCTGCAAGTGCCAACCCGATTCCGATCGCGCGGCTGCGTTTGGGCATGGCGGCTTGAGGCGCCAGGCTGGTCCGCGCCGCTTCGTTGCGCGTCACCAGGCGTGATTTCGATTCGATCGGGTTTGCGAGCACGCCCGACTCTACTCGCGGTAACGTGCGCACTATTGCCATGTCGCCCGACTTGTCCGGCGACGACTCCACCGCATTGAGCAGGGCTCGAAACTCTGCGATGTTCTGCGGCCTATCCTCGGGCTTGACGGCCAAGCCCGCATCGATCGCCTTCAGGAAATTTGTATCGTAGCGTCCTGCCGCAAGCTTGCTCACAGGCTCCAGCCGATCCGCGATAAAGCGTTCGATCGATGCCATCGGCACCTTGCCGGTAATGGCGCAATACATCACGCAGGCGAGTGCGTAAATGTCCGTCCACGGCCCTTGACCCAGCGACGTGACCTGGCCGTACTGCTCGATCGGTGCGTAGCCCGGCTTGAGAATGACTGTGAGGTTTTGATTGGTGGCACCGATCATGCGACGGGCGGCTCCGAAGTCGAGCAACAACGGACCCGCGGACGTCAAAAGAATATTGTCGGGAGCCACGTCCCGATGAAAACAATGTGCAGCGTGCAGAACGCTGAGCGCATCCAGTAGCGGGTTGAGAAGTCGACGGAGCCAACGCTCGTCCGGCGGATGACCGAGTTTGGCGAGCGCTGCCCGCAACGTCGGTCCCTCATAGAAGGGCATGACCATATAAGCCGTGCCGTTCGCTTCCCAGAAACGATGGACTTTCACCAGCGCCGGATGATCGAATTGCGCTAGCAAGCGCGCTTCGTTAACGAAACTGCGCAGGCCGACCTGGAAAGTTTCCAACTGATCCTCGGACTTCACCTCTACCGTGGATGCCCCGCGGACTCGCACCGCCAACGAGGACGGCATGTATTCCTTGAGGGCGATGCGGCGCTGCAGCGAATGATCGTAGGCCGTGTAGACGATGCCAAAACCGCCTTCGCCGATGATGCCTATGATCTCGAACTCACCGAGCCGGGTGCCTTCGGGCAGCGAGTGCCCCCAGTTTGGTGCAGGCGGCATGCCGCCGTTGCTCCACGGTGAAGCGCGCAAGTGCGTGCGATCCTTGGCCGGCGGAAATTTCATGAAAGTGGGGAATTCGAACCTTGGCAAGTTCCATAGTGGAAACCAGCGCGGCCGCGCAGAGGTTTCGGTAGGTAGCTCGCTCGCATTGCGCAGAGTTCGTCGGCCGTTCTTGCTTAGGGCAGGTCAGAAATCTGAACTCGATTCAGCGCCCCGATGCTGCCCGGACCCTGAACTGTTTGCAAATCCTAGCACTCTCCGACGCGATATGAGTCTGAGCGGATGGCCGGGGGGCGATCACGAGCAGGCATGATGACCCGGATGACGGTGTCATAATCCGAGATAATGTCGGGTCAGGGTTACGGCAGCGCCGATATTGTCCCGCGAAGCGATCTATCCTTTGCTCTACGATCGTCCTTGCCCCGGAACGTCGACCTCGATGGTCAACCCGCCGTCAGCTTCCATATTTCGCCGCCGTCGGTGAGAACGTAAAGCGCACCATCGAGTCCCTGGACCACCGAGCGCATACGTGCGACCGGCAAGCCGGAGACGGTCTGATTGGCAATCGTCATACCGTCCGCATCCAGGGTGAGGATGTCGATCCGCTGACCGCCCATGATTCCAACCGCGAGTCGCCCGTCCCACGCTGCCCACTGGCTGCCACTTAGAAAGGTACACGGTCCCATGCCTTCGGACATGCCACGGTTGTTCCAGGATGGTCGCATTGCGTTCGGGAATTTTCCCAGGTCCGTCATGGGTGTCGGCGTGCCATCTGCCTTGTTGGATATGTAGCCGCAGTAATTGTCTGCGCAGGTCACCCCTGTTTCCGGTTTTGGATCCCAACCACCGTTGCCGCCTGCAACCAGTGGCGTAACTTCATCGTCGTGCCCCGGACCATGTTCACACGAGAACGGCATGGCTGGGCTGGGTCGAAAGGCAATGCCCTGCACATTGCGATGGCCATAGGTGAAAATTCGCGTGTCACCACCAGCGGGTGTTTTGTTGCCGGGAGCAGCCATCCCATTTCGATCGACACGGAGTACTTTCCCAGCCAGTCGCGTCAGATCCTGCGGCAGCGTGCCATTGTGGTTGTCGCCGGTCGTCACATACAGAAAACCGTCGGCCGCATTGAACCGGATGCGACCGCCGCTGTGCGATCCCACGCCACCCCATGTGTTGGCGTTGGTCTTGAACGGAATATCCTGGATGATATCGGTGCGACCACTGACTGTTGTCACAGCGCTATCGACATTGAGGCGCACGACGCGGTTAGTGTTGCCTGCGCTCAACGTCGACGTCATGTAGACGTAGACGAAACGATTGGTGGCGAATTCCGGATCCACCGCGACACCGTTCATGCCGCTTTGATTCTGGCAGAGGAGATCGTCGGCACGGACCGCCGAACCACTCGTACCGAACAAGCGTCGGATTGTGCCATCCGTCAGGCGCGCCGACAGTCCACGACACTTCTCGGTGAAGAACATCGTGCCGTCTGGCGCAAACCCGAGATCCCAGGGGGCATCGAGCCCCGACAAGACGACGGTGAGACTCAATTTAGGGTCTTGGGCCGGCGCCGCACTTGCCTGCTGTGTGTTCGTTCCTGTGGTGGACGTGCTACCGCCACCGCAGCCGACCAAGGCGGTCAAGCAACAGATCAGGCCGCAGAACACGGGGTGAGAAGTCACTACCTTTATCATTGTCTGTTTGCCTCGGATCGACGTCGTAGCACAGCGGCGCCATGCCACATGCAGCAGTGATGCCTTAACGCGCGTCGAGGCACTTCGGTGCCAGCTGCAACGAAGTATACCGGCGGCGTTGGGATGAGTGAGCGTCGAACTGAGAGGACGAAGGGCCGATTGCGTTGTGCCATGGCGTTACTCCATCATCAGTAGGGACGTGAACTTCCTTCAAGCGGACCTGTCTTCGGCAGGTCGCTTAAGTCAAACGTGTGGGGCCCGGATGTGCCCAGGACGTGTCGAAGTTCGCATATTTTTATCTCACCGGTTGGGTGACGCTGCGTTCATGAGATGTCCACCAGATTTTTGCCACAATTTCGCGTTACATAGCGCGGCTGGACCCATCCGATGGGTGCTTCTTACCTAAAGTACGCGTAGTGGAGACGATGCCGGTGGTCAAGATTTTCAATCAGCTCAGGCTGCAGCCCGGACTGGCGTTGTTCGGTTGCGTGCTCGCGTGGTGCGTCGGGTTGATCCTGTTCCGCGTCGAACGGACTGGATCATGGCATTTTCTGTTTCTGATCTGGAATCTGTTTCTGGCTTGCGTGCCATTGTTTGCCTCACGTCTGCTGCGGGCGGCACACGCAAAACGTATTCCTGATGTCATGCAATTGGGACTGGTTGCCGTGTGGTTGATCTTCCTCCCGAACGCACCTTACATCCTGACCGATCTGGTGCATCTGCAGGCCAGTTCGCCACACCTGTACTGGTACGACATGGCGCTGCTGCTGTCGTGTGGTGGAGTCGGTCTGATGCTGGGCTACACCTCGATGTTCGACGTGCATCAGATCGTGGAGTCGCGTTTCGGCGCACGACTTGCCTGGGTCGTGGTGAGCGCCACCTTGCTGTTGTCAGGCTTCGGCATCTATCTCGGCCGGGTACTGCGCTGGAACAGCTGGGATGTCGTGACCAATCCGCGCGGCCTGTTCGACTCCATCGCGGACTACGTGCTGAATCCGGCGGCTTATCTGCAGATCTGGGCCATCAGTGGACTGTGCGGTGCCGGGCTGTTGCTGGGCTACGTGACGCTGCACTGGATTGCGGCGACCCGTCCCTTCCGGCAATGGGCGTGAACGCGCTGCGTTGCCGGGAATGATGCGGGCCCGCGGCGCTTGAAACGAGTGACGCGGTAGACCAGCAAAGATTCTCCCGGCTCGAACTATTCAACTTTGGTCGGCGGATAGGCCATACTCCGCCGATGAGTCGGTATGTCCAATCGCTAAGAGCTCTGCTGTGGATCATCGCAGTCGCGTTGGTCGTCGTGCGAGCCGGCGATGCCCACATGCATTTGTGCTTCGATGGGCAGGAACCGCCGCGATCCTTGCATGTCGGCGAAGTACAGCTCGACCATCATGAGGGTGAGCACACGGAAGCTGCGCATCAGGATGTCGACGTCGATGCCCTGGATACTGCGCTAGCCAAAAAAGTGGCTGATGCCAACGACGTCCTGCCGTTGTTGCTGGCGGCAACGGTCATCGACATTGTCACCATCGAGCGCTACGCGCCTGAACGTCGCGAACGGCAGAATCCCTCTCCCTCGTTACCCTATCTGTTCTTGCCGCAACTGCGCGGCCCTCCCGTCTGAACCTCGTTTGCGATTGATCTGATCGTTGACGATGCGGCGTACTGACGCCCATGGCGGGAGAGATTCATGTATTCATTGCGAAATCGCGCAGTCGCTGCGTGCGCGGTCGTGTGGCTGTCCGCGGCAAACGCGGTCGCCGGCGAGCACACGGATGAGCTTACGCTGGCCGGAGCCGTCGAACTGGCGCTCAAGCGCCATCCGGAACTGGTTGCGAGCCGCTACGAATTAACGGCAGCCCAGGCGCGCGCCCTGCAGGCCGGCTTGCGCATCAATCCTGAGCTCGGCGTCGAACTCGAGAATTTTGCCGGCACAGGCGCAATGTCTGCTGCCAAGTCGCTGGAAGCTACGCTCAGTCTGAGTCAGGTCATCGAGCTTGGCGACAAGCGCAACCTGAGACTGGCCGCGGCGGAAGCCGAAGCCGATCTTGCATCCATCGCCCAGCGCGCGCGACAACTGGATGTGCTGGCCGAAGTGACACGGCGCTTTATCGACGTCGTGGTGGCTCAGGCGCGTGTGCAGGTCGCTCAGCAGGCTACGCAGCTCTCGCGTGAAACGCGCGACGCGATTCGGCGATACGTGGCAGCGGCGCGCTCGCCACTTGCCGAACAGAGCCGGGCGCAGCTCGGACTGACCCGGGCAATGCTCGCCGAGCAGCAGGCAGCCAGCGAGCTGCGTGCAGCGCGCTATGCACTTGCTGCCACGTGGAACGATACGGAGCCGGCTTTCGCGCGGGCGGCTGCCGCCTTGTTTTCGCTTGCAGCGACACCGTCATTTCAAGCGTACTTTGAGCGTCTCGAGCGTACCCCCGACTTTCTGCGCTTTGCTTCCGAAGCGCGCCTGCGCGATGCCCAGATTCGACTCGCGCAGGCGCAGGCTCGTCCCAACTTCGTGGTAAGCATTGGCGTGCGTCGCCTGGAGGACAGGGATGAGGCGGCCTGGGTAGCGGGGTTCTCCGTGCCGCTCGCGCTTCACGATCGCAATCAAGGTGCCATTCGCGAGGCGCGTGCCCGGCGTGCGCAATCGGACGCTGAACGCTTTGCCGCGTTGACGCGGACGCGGGCAACGCTGTTCGCCCTCTATCAGGAAATGACGACCGCACGCGCGCGACTCGAAACGCTGCAGGGCGAGGCGCTGCAGCAGGCCCAGGCTGCGCTCGACCAGACCCGGACAGGTTACGAACGCGGCCGCTTTTCATTCCTCGAACTCGCCAGCTCGCAGCAAGACCTGCTCGAAGTGCGCAGCGCAGCGATCGACGCGGCCGCGGACTATCACCGTCTGCATGCGGAACTGGAGCGCCTGACGAGTGAACCGCTGACCCACACCGATCCTGAGGCGCCTCTGCCATGAACGCAACCTACAGAACCGGACTCGCTGCGGTGCTGCTCGGACTGCTCAGTATGGTTTTCGTCGGCGCTTGTTCGGGGCCCTCCGGTTCCGGGGGCGAAGGTCCTGCGGATGATCATTCGCAGGGCAGTCATGAGGACGTCGTGAAAGGTCCGCATGGCGGCCGGCTGATGGAGCAGGGAGAGCTGGCGGTCGAACTCACAATTTATGAAACCGGTGTGCCGCCTGAGTATCGCGCATGGGTCACGCGCCAGGGTAAACCTGTGCCGCCCGATGCAGTCGATCTGACGGTGGAACTCACGCGTCTGGGCGGCGAAAAGAATGTGTTCACGTTCACTCCTGCCGGCGACTTCCTGCGCGGCGACGGCGTAGTGCATGAGCCGCATTCGTTCGATAGTCGAGTGATCGTGCGAGTCGATTCGAAGCGGCATGAGTGGACGTATCGGAGTTATGAAGGTCGCGTGACGATTGCGGCAGATGCCGCCGCTGCCGCCGGTGTCAGGACGGAAACGGCTGGGCCGCGTCTTATCCGCGATGTGATTCCACTGTATGGCCGTATCGCACCCAATCCGGATGCGACACGTACGGTCAGCGCGCGCTTTAGCGGCACGGTCCAGAACGTGCGTGTGTCGGTCGGCGATCGGGTGGAGGCGGGCACCTCGCTGGCCAGCGTGGAATCGAGCGACTCGTTGCAGGTTTACGCCGTAACAGCACCCATCGCAGGGGTCATCACGGAACGCAGGATCAATGCGGGCGAACAAACGGGTGATGCGCCGCTATTCGTGATTTCGGATCTCGGTCGACTGTGGGTCGAATTGTCCGTCTTCCCCCGCGACGTAGCACACCTGCGCGCCGGGCAAAGCGTGCGAATCCATGCCGTCGATGGGCAGCTGAAAGGCGATGCCGAGATAGTGAAAATCTCACCGGCGGGTGTGAGCGCAACGCAGGCATTGCAGGCCTGGGCGCGGCTGAAGCATTCCGGCGACTGGACCGCAGGACGATATGTCAGTGCCGAGGTACTTGTCGGTGGTGCCGAGGTCCCTCTGGCGATCAAGCGATCCGCATTGCAGTCTTTTCGCGATTTCACGGTCGCCTTCGAGAACATTGCCGACACCTATGAAGTGCGCATGCTCGACTTGGGTCGCAGCGATGGGGAGTACATCGAAGTCCTGGGGGGACTGAAATCCGGCGCCAGATACGTTGCCGATAACAGTTATCTGATCAAGGCCGACATCGAGAAATCGGGAGCAAGCCATGATCACTGATTGCTGCCGCCCCGCGAGGGCCTGTCATGCTTGAGTCCATCATCCGCTTCTCGATCGAGCGTCGGCTGCTGGTAACGATCGTCGTGCTGGCGCTGGCAGTGCTCGGTGTATGGAGCTTTCAGCAGCTGCCCATCGACGCGGTGCCGGACATCACCAATGTGCAAGTGCAGATCAATACCGAAGCACCGGGGCATACGCCGCTCGAAGTCGAACAGCGCGTGACTTTTGCGGTGGAGGCGGCCATGGCCGGCATGCCGCAACTGCAGGAGACGCGCTCGCTGTCGCGTTACGGCTTGTCGCAGGTTACCGTCGTGTTCAACGATGGCACCGATATCTATTTCGCGCGCCAACAGGTAGCGGAGCGCCTGCAATCGCTGCGCTCACAGCTCCCGGCCGAGCTCAAGCCGCAGCTTGGACCGATCACCACCGGCCTGGGCGAGATTTTCATGTACACGGTGGATGCAGCGCGCGGTGCCCGCCATCGCGATGGATCGCCGGTCACTGCGACGGACCTGCGCGAGATGCAGGACTGGATCGTGCGTCCGCAATTGCAGCGGGTGCCGGGCGTCGTCGAGGTCAACACGATCGGCGGCTATCGAAAGGAGTTTCACATCCGCACCGAGCCGGCGTTGTTGCTCGCTCACGGCGTGACGATGGATCAAGTCGTCACTGCCGTGCTGGCCAACAACGGCAATCGCGGTGCGGGTTTCATCGAGAAGCACGGTCAGCAGCAATTGATACGCGTGCCTGGCCAGGTTCGATCGATGGACGAGCTGCGCAGCATCGTGATCGCGCAGACCGGCGGCGCGCCGATTCGAGTCGGCGACGTGGCCGAAGTCACCATCGGTGCGGAGCTGCGCACCGGGGCCGCGACGCAGAACGGCAAAGAAGTCGTGCTGGGAACGGTGTTCATGCTGGTCGGCGAAAACAGTCGCACAGTGGCCAGTGCCGCCGATGCGAAGCTCAAGGAAATCGGGCGCGGCTTGCCGCCCGGTGTCACCGCGAATGTGGTGTACGACCGCACGACGCTCGTCGACAAGACACTGGCAACGGTGCAAAGGAACCTGGTCGAGGGCGCGGTACTGGTCATCATCGTGCTGTTCTTTCTGCTGGGTCACGTCCGGGCGGCGTTACTGACGGCGGCGGTAATTCCGCTGGCGATGCTGATGACCTTCACAGGCATGGTGCATTCGAAGATATCGGCAAACCTGATGTCGCTTGGCGCGATCGACTTCGGTCTGATCATCGACGGTGCCGTCATCATCGTGGAGAACTGCATGCGGCGGCTGGGGATGGCGAGCCCGGGCGGTGCGACGCTTTCCGCCGCGCAACGACGGCAGGTCGTATTCGAAGCCACCAACGAGGTGATCCGTCCGAGTCTGTTCGGCGTCGGGATCATCACCGCCGTGTATCTGCCGATCCTGGCGCTCGAAGGGGTCGAAGGAAAAATGTTTCATCCGATGGCCATCACTGTGGTCATGGCGCTCACGATCGCGTTGTTGCTCTCGATGACATTCATTCCGGCCGGTGTCGCGCTGCTGTTTCGCAAGCCTGTCAAGGACCATCAGAATTGGTTTCTGGTCGGTGCGCGGCGCGCATACGCACCGCTGCTTGCGGCGACGCTACGATTGCGCGGGCCGATCGTCCTGGGTGCGGCTTCATCGGTCGTACTATGCGGATGGCTTGCTGCGCAGATGGGATCGGAATTCCTGCCCAGCCTGGATGAGGGTGATGTGACGTTGCATGCGCTGCGCATACCGGGCACCAGCCTGACGCAGGCGGTGCAGATGCAGACACAACTGGAAGCGGTGCTCAGCCGGCAGCCCGAGGTCGATCGGGTATTCTCGAAACTGGGAACCGCGGAGATCGCCAGCGATCCCATGCCACCGAATGTGGCGGACACGTTCGTGATGCTGGCGCCGCGCGAGCAATGGAGAAACCCGGACAAGCCGAAGGCGGAGATCGTTGCCGAACTCGAAGTCTTGGCGGCCGGTGTGCCGGGGAACAACTATGAGTTCACGCAGCCGATCCAGATGCGCTTCAACGAACTGATTTCCGGCGTGCGCTCGGATGTCGCGGTGAAGGTCTATGGAGACGACCTCGATACATTGACGAAGGTGGCCGAAGCCATCGAACAGGTGCTGGGTGGCATTGCAGGGGCCGCCGATGTGAAGACGGAACAGACCACCGGATTGCCGATCTTGACCGTCGAGCCGCAGCGCGAAATCCTCGCGCGCTATGGATTGAACGTCGAGCAGCTGCAGACGCTGGTGGCCACTGCTTACGGCGGTGCGGATGCAGGCACTCTTTATGAAGGCGATCGCCGTTCCGCCATTGTGGTGCGGTTGCCGGAGACGGCGCGCTCTGATCCGAATTCCATGGCGCGCCTGCCGATTGCGCTGCGCGATGGCGGTTACGTGCCGCTGGGCGATGTCGCAAAGATCTCGCTGGGTACGGGACCCAATGCGATCCATCGCGAGCAGGGTAAGCGGCGCGTCGTCGTCACGGCCAGCGTGCGCGGGCGGGATCTCGGCTCGTTCATTGCGGAGGCACGTGCGGCGATCGAATCGCGCGTCGACGTTCCGCCCGGCTATTGGCTGGATTACGCAGGCACGTTCGAACAACTTCAGTCTGCGTCGCAACGTCTTGCCATCGTGGTTCCCGTCACGCTTGCGATCATCCTGGGACTGCTGCTGCTGGCATTCGGGTCGATGCGCGATGCGCTGGTCATTTTCAGCGGCGTGCCGCTCGCGCTGACCGGTGGCGTGATTGCGTTGTGGCTACGGGGCATACCCCTGTCGATCTCGGCGGGCGTCGGTTTCATTGCGTTGTCCGGTGTCGCCGTTTTGAATGGACTCGTGATGATTTCCTTCATCCGGAATTTGCGACAGGAAGGCCGGTCGCTCGATGAGGCGATCTATCAAGGTGCGCTCACGCGCCTGCGTCCCGTGGTCATGACCGCCCTGGTGGCTGCACTCGGCTTTGTGCCCATGGCCTTTCAATCAGGCATCGGCAGCGAAGTGCAGCGGCCGCTCGCAACCGTCGTCATCGGCGGAATTATTTCGTCCACGCTGCTCACCTTGCTTGCGCTGCCGGCACTCTACCGCCTGCTCGCTCACCGAGCGCACGGAAAGATTCCGGTGGCGCAGGCGGGCGATGCGGCAGCTTCCGTATGAATCGTGCCCTCTCGCGGGTGCGTTGCAGCTTGCGCTACTCCGTGATGGCTCGCCGTCGATTCGCGATTGGGTTATCGATTGGGTTATAAGGGGCCATCAAAAAAATGCGTCAGGAGGGATGATTCGCTAAGTGCCGTCGGCAATGTCGACGCCCGTGCAGCAAGTCTCGAATCACGTGATCAAGAAATTTCTCTGGGGTCTGGTGGCCGTCGTCGGCGCGTGCGCCATCGGCGGTATCGCTCTGCAACGTGGCGAAAGCATCAATGCCATGTGGATCGTCGTGGCTGCGATCTGCGTGTATTCGCTCGGTTTCCGCTTCTATAGCGCCTGGATCGCCGCGCGCGTCCTGAGCGTCGACCCGGCGCGAGCGACGCCGGCCACGCGGCTCAACAATGGCCGGGATTTCGTGCCGACGCATCGGTGGATCGTGTTCGGCCATCATTTCGCAGCGATCGCTGGCCCCGGGCCGCTGGTGGGGCCGACGCTTGCTGCGCAGTTCGGTTATCTGCCGGGCACGTTGTGGATTCTGGTCGGTGCCGTGCTCGGCGGCTGCGTGCAGGACATGGTCATCCTGTTCCTGTCGACGCGCCGCAATGGCCGCAGTCTCGGGCAGATGGCCCGCGATGAGCTGGGACCGGTAGGCGGTTATGCAGCGATCGCCGGCACCCTGATGATCATGGTGATCCTCATCGCGGTACTGGGCCTGGTCGTCGTGAATGCGATGAAGCACAGTCCCTGGGCCACGGCCACCGTCGCTGCCACGATCCCCATCGCGATCCTGATGGGGTTCTATCTGCGCAATATCCGCCCCGGCAGGGTGCTGGAAGGCTCGCTGATCGGAGTCGCGCTGCTGTTGTTCGGTGTCTTCGGCGGCGGTTGGATCGACGGGCATCCGCTATTGCGTACCTGGTTCGATCTCGACGGTCCGGCGCTGGCGCGTTGTGTGATCGCTTACGGATTCATCGCCGCCGTGCTGCCGGTGTGGGTGCTGCTGGCGCCGCGCGATTATCTGTCGACATTCCTCAAGCTCGGGGTCGTCGTGCTGCTGGCAATCGCCGTGATCCTCATGCAGCCGGACCTGAAAATGCCGGCGGTGACGCAGTTCGTCGACGGCACCGGTCCCATTTTCGGCGGCAAGATGTTTCCGTTCCTGTTCATCACGATCGCCTGCGGTGCGATCTCCGGATTTCACGCTCTGATTTCCAGTGGCACCACGCCCAAGCTCATCAGCACCGAAGCGGATATTCGCATGGTGGGTTACGGCAGCATGGTGCTCGAGTCCAGCGTCGCGGTCATCGCAATGATCGCTGCGACCCTGCTCGATCCCGGCGTGTTCTTCGCGATCAACAGTGCTCCCGGCTTTGTCGGTGCCACTGCAGATGCAGCCGTCACCACCATCACGAACTGGGGTTTTCCGGTCACCGCAGAGCAGATGCACGCACTGGCGAAGGAGATGGGTGAGGCCACCTTGTTCGGTCGCACCGGCGGCGCGCCGTCGCTGGCAGTCGGCATGGCAAGTATCTTCGCCTCCGTGACTGGCCAGGGACTGCTGGCATTGTGGTATCACTTCGCGATCATGTTCGAAGCGGTCTTCATTCTCACGACGATCGACGCGGGTACGCGGGTCGGACGATTCATGGTGCAGGATGCGCTTGGCCACCTCTGGAAGCGCGCCGGCGAAACCTCGTGGTATCCGTCGGTGCTCCTGTCGAGCGCGCTCGCAGTCGCCGGCTGGGGCTATTTCCTGTACATCGGCGTGATCGATCCCAACGGCGGCATCAACATTCTGTGGCCGCTGTTCGGCATCGCCAATCAATTGCTCGCAGGCATCGCCTTGAGCGTTGCCACGGGCATTCTGGTGAAGCAGGGCAGGCTGCGATTTGCGTGGGTGACCGGTGCACCGCTGGCCTGGCTTGCGATCGTGACCACTACGGCGACCTGGCAGAAGGTCGTTTCGCCCGACGTGCGCATCGGTTTTTTCGCTGCCGCGGATCAGTTGGCAGAGAAACTCGCCGCCGGCACCTTGAGCGCGCAGCAGGCCGCAGTCGCACCCCAACTGATTTTCAATCAGCGCCTCGACGCTGCGATCATCCTCATTCTCACGACCCTTCTGTGGATCGTCATCGCCGACATGGTGCGCACGTGCTGGCGCGTGGCGAACGATCTGCCGGTGCTGCCGACATCGGAAGTCGTGGTCCCGCCTGCCTCGAACCTGACCTCGACGATGGAGTCGGGCTGATGCGCGCTCGACTTCGCAGCCTCTGGCAGTTGGTGCGCGAACTCAGCACCGATGCTGCGTACGAGCGCTATCTCGCCCATCACGCGGCCAGACATTCTGAATCGACGCCGTTGAACCGTCGCGACTTCTACTTGCGCGAACAGCAGCGCAAGTGGAGCGGAGTGAATCGCTGCTGCTGAGGGGCCTACCGCGCCATGGAATCTTGGCGGTCCTCGACGGTGTCTGCACGCAAGCCATGGTCGGTGCTGACTACATCGGACTCATTTGGCTGCGCCGCGGGTCGTGCAGCGCGAATGAAATCCGTGAGCATTCCGCGGGCCTGCTCGATCGGGGTGTTTTCGTAGCGCCGCTCGCAATGCATGTTCGCCAGCGCCAGCAACTCCATCTGTCCGTCGATCAGCACGCGAAACCAGCCGCCATAGACCTTCCCGTCCACTTGAATGGAGACGTACTGGAGATCGCTGTGTACGGATCGTTCGACCTGCTCTAACGAAGCGGCTGCGGCGTCCGAGCCAGGTTTCAATTCCTTATCCACGCAGGACTCATCCCTATGGTTTTGTCGCCATTGGGTCCCTACGCACAAACCGAGGCGGAAGTTCCATCGCTCGCTACTTTCGTGCGATGGGTATCGGCCGCGAAGCCTCACTGAATCACTTTTGCGGACTGATTCACACGTTACGTAGTGTCACGAGAAAACACTGAATTACCTATGTATAAGTAGTCTTGGTAGTTACGCCTTGTTTTTGAGGCGCTGGATTACGAACCGTGAATTGTCAGTGCTTGATCCTTACGGAGAGTCTCGTGAAAAAGTCGTGGATTGCTATGTTGATGATTGCTTTGACCAGTTTGCCGGTGATTGCACAGGGTGAGGGCGTTGCCGCCAAGGGCAAGATGCTGGTTGCTGCCAATGGCGCACGATTGGGTGTGGTATATCGCGTCACTGACGACGGCTCGGCACAGCTTATCCTCGACGGCAAAATGGTCACGGTACCTGCGTCGACGCTGTCTGCCGTGGACGGTGCGTTGACGACCAGTCTGTCGAAGACCGAAGTTCGCAGGCTGCATTGATACGCTGAATTCAGCGGCGGAAGGGGAGGCCAAATGACCTGCCGCCGCTGCTTTGAACTCAATGACGCAGCGCCAATAGCGGGTGAGTAGGTTCTGAAACAAGTCACTTGGATGACTGAGGGAAGGCGGGGCCATCCCACCGCGTTGTCGAGGCGGATGGCCGCGATCGGCTTTGCGGAGACGGCTATCTGGATACAGTCCGGCCGCTACGCGAAGATTACAAAGCCTGCTGCCGGCACGGTGAGTTGTACGGCGTGGCCATGCCGATCGACATCGAGAACCAAATGATTCGATCCAGAGCAGAACCGCGAACGCTGAAGCCTACGAGACTGCCGGCTCGTGCGGAGTCTTCTCAGTGCGCGTTGCAATCCAGAAATAGGCGCTCTTCAACTGGCGCCACACGCTCCTCGCAAGTAGCAGCGTCAGTACGGCTTCGACAAGAGTCGTGATGAAAGCGAGCAGGGCATTCCAGCGAAGTTCCCGCGCCCGGAATTTGGCCAGCGCCCGATCGCGGGCAATCTCGATGCTGTCGTAGAAGGTGGGCACGACCAGCAGCGTGAGCATCGTTGACGTGACAGTGCCACCGATGATGGCAACGGCCAGCGGCCGATAGAACTCGCCGCCTTCGCCGAGCCCGATGGCAACCGGCAGCATGCCGGCAATGAGCGCCAATGTCGTCATCAGAATCGGACGCAGACGCGCACGACCCGCGTGCATGAGAGCCGCTTCGCGGTGGGTTCCTTGCGCTTCTTCCTTGCGTGCACAATCGAGCAACAGAATGGCGTTCTTGGCCACGAGCCCCATCAGCATGATGATGCCGATCAGGCTCATGAGATTCAGCGTGCTCCCGGTGAGCAGCAACGCGGCGACAACGCCGATCAAGCTCAATGGCAGCGACAACATCACGGGCAGCGGTGCAGTAAACGATCCGAATTGAATGACCAGGACCAGATACATCAGTGCAATGCCCATGAGGAGGGCCGTCGACATCTCGCCGAACAATTCATTCTGATCGCGAGAGGCCCCGCCGAGCTCAACGCCATAGCCGGCCGGAAAGTCTATCTGCCTGGCGAGCTTGAGCGCATCTGCGGTGAGCTCGCCTGGCGACCGTCCTTGCACGTTTGCCGAGACGGCAATCATGCGCTTGCCATCGAAGTGCTGAATTTGTGCCGGCCCCTTGCCCATGGTGACGGTGGCGATTTGCGCCAGAGGCACCATCATGTTGCTGCCGCTCACCGCAATCGGCAGATGCTCGATGTTCGCGGCGCTCAACCGGTCCTCAGGATGCAACCGCACGGCGACGTCACGCGATTCGCCGGTAGGATCGACCCAATCGCCCACTTCCACGCCGGCGAACGCCACGCGCAGCGCTTGTGCCGCATCGCCCACTGAGATACCGAGCGAATTCGCGACGCCGCGGTGCAGTTCGATCTGCAATTCGTCCTTGGGCTCCTGTTCGGAGAGCCCCACATCGGCGGCACCGGGGACTTGCGCAAGCTTCTGCATGTAATCGGTCGTAATTGCCATGAGGCGCCGGGCATCCGGACCCGAAAACTGTATGCGCACTGGTTTCTGTACGCCGCTATTGAGATCGTCGATCACCGTGTACTCGGCGCCCACCAGGCGTGCCATGAGGCGGCGCAGATCCACGGCGATCTCGCTGGCAGAGCGCGTGCGCTCGTAGCTCTTGCCGATGTCGACGTACACCCGTCCGCCGGTTGCAGTGATATTGCTGTTGGTAGCGACCGTTTCCGGCAGCGCACGTGCGAGTTCTGCAGCCCTCTCCACTTTTAACTTGACGTACTCCAGGCTGGCCGACGACGGGGTGCGCACTTCGATAGCGATATTCCCGGAGTCGCTTGCCGGCATCAAACTCGAACCGCCATAGTTGAGTTGTAGCGCCAGCGCGATCAGGAAGGTCAACACCGCAATCGCGGCCATGGAACGTCGACGCCGCAGCGCCCACGCGATGACATTGCCATAGCGTTCCGACTGGTGATCGAACCAGGTGTTGAATCTGGCGAGCCACTGCCGCACGCCTCGCCGAGATTGTTCCTGATAGCCCGGCGGGTCCCCCCAGTAGGCGGAGAGCATGGGATCGAGCGTAAAGGAGATGAATAAGCTGACGAGCACCGACGCCGTCACCGTCAGCGCGAACGGGCGAAACCACTCGCCGGCGCCGCCGCCCATGAATGCCACGGGAATGAATACCGCGATGATCGAGAACGTCGTCGCCAGCACCGCGAGGCCAATATCTGCCGTACCGGCTCGCGCCGCTGTGACACGGTCTGCGCCGCGCTCCATATGACGAACAATGTTCTCGCGAACGACAATCGCATCGTCGATCAGGACGCCGATCGCGAGCGACAGACCCAGGAGAGTCATGAAGTTGAGCGTAAAGCCGCACACCCACACGGCGATGAACGCGGTGATTGCCGACGTCGGGAGACTGAGCGCCGTGATCAACGTCGAGCGCCACGAATTCAAAAAGGCGTAGACGACGGATATCGTGAGCAACGCGCCGAACGCTAGTGCCTCCAGCACGTTGGCCAGGCTGCTCTCGGCTTCCCTGCCGCCATCGCGCGTGATATCGATGTGCGTCCCGGCGGGCAGCGTCTTGTTCGTCTCATCTACCACCGCCCGGACTTTGTCGGCCAGCGTGACAGTGCTGGCGTCGCGCGATCGAATGATCATGATGCCGACGTTCGGATGGCCGTTGCGCAAGCTGAAGCCGGAGAGCTCGGCGAATCCATCTTCGATCGTCGCAACGTCGCCCAGATGCACGGTCTCGTTGGCACGCTGTTTGATCACGATCTGTTCGAATTCCACAGGGGATTCGATGCGTCCGATGAGACGAATGCTCTGCTCATCGAGCGCGCCTTTCACGCGTCCGACCGGCGCCGTGGTATTCTGATTGCGCAATGCGCTGACCACTTCGCCCACCGACAAGTTGTATTCGCTCAGCTTGTCCGCACGCAGAAGCACCGAAAGCTCACGGCGCAGCGAGCCGTTGACGTTGACTGTGGCCACGCCATCGAGCGCCCGAAATCTGTCTGCGAGCACGTCTTCCGCAAGCCGCGAAATCTCCGCGTGCGAAAGCACGGAAGAGGACAATGCGAGTTGCATGATGGGCTGCGCCGCAGGATCGACACGGCGTAGGACAGGCTCGCGCATTTCGATCGGCAGCTTGTGCCGCACCGAGGCGATGGCATTGCGAATCTCATCGGCAGCCTCGGTCATGTTCTTTTCGAATTTGAAGACCACAACGATGCTGGCGGCGCTTTCGCTCGCGGTGGAGCGGATCTGATACACCTGTGGAATGCTCTGCAGCGCCTTTTCCACGCGATTGATGATTTCGCGCTCCACCGTTTCCGGCGACGCGCCCGGATAAGGCACGTTGACCACGATCACCGGCTGCTCGACGTCCGGCATCTGGTTCACTCGCAGATGCTTCAACGCGACCAGACCCAGGCACATCAGCATGATGATGATGACCACCATCGTTGTCGGCTGCCGGATGCTGAAATCGGAAAGAAGCATGGCTTGCCGCTGACGGTTCGCGCTAGGTTTTCGACAATTCGACGAGCGGCGTCGACGGCACTGCGAGCTCGATCTTCTGGCCGTCGATCAGCGTGCTGGCCGGATAGCGCAGCAGGCGATCGCCCGGGGCCAGACCGCTCTTCAACACGAACGCGCCACTGCGTACGTCGCGATTGCCTATCACGAGGCTCACCTTCTGCAGGACGTTATTGTGTATACGCCAGGCAAAAGTCTGTTCGCCGTCCTTTACCAGCGCACTCGCAGGAATGGTGAGACTGAGCGTGCTGGAAGTTTCTACCCAGCCCTCCGCGTACAAGCCGGCCACGTTCGGCTGTGCGTGAGTGTCCGCAAATCTGACCAGTACTTCGACTTGCCGCGTCGTGGCGTTCGCGGCGGGGTTGACTCGCGTGATCTTGCCCATGAAGTTCTGTTCGCCAAAGCCGTGGATGCGGAAGAACACCGGCTGACCTGTCCTGACCTCGCCGATACTGTCCGCGCGCACCAGGCCTTCGAAGCGCATGCTCTTCAGGTCGATGACTTTGAGCAGCTCCTTGCCGGGTTGCGCGGTATCGCCGGCCGAGACGCGACGGTCGCTGACGATGCCGTCGAACGGCGCGCGCGCTTCCGTGCGTTGCAGCTGTTGCCGCGCCTGGGCGGCACGTGCCTTCGCTGCCTCGAACTCGCTGTGCGCATTGTTGCGACGTATCTCCACGTCTTCGACGGACTGAACCGACACGACGCCGGATTCCAGCAACTGCGCCAGGCGTTGGTATTGTCGATCCGCCTGTTCGTACGCTTGATTCGCTGCCCGTGCCGATGCTTCGGCAGATGCGAGGTTGTCGCGTATCGCTGTATCGTCCAGGCGCACGAGCAGATCGCCACGTCGTACCGGGTCGCCGTTCTCTTTGAGCACTTGCAGGACGACCGCAGACACTTCGGCCCGCAGATCGGCACGCCGTTCGGGTTGTATCGAGCCGGTGATCGCGGGTCCGGACGCCAGTGCATCGTGCTTCAGCGTGAGCAGATCTTCCGGCGAGATCAGCAGCGAAACGTTGGGCGCCGACTTCTGGCCATGAACCGGTTCAGCGGCGTGGGGGCCTTTACTGCACGCCATCGCGATGCTCCCGATCACTACGAGGAGCAGCAGGCTGCAGGTGACATGCTTCCCAGCGACGCGCATCGTTCCTCGGGGTTGGCGCCAGTTCGATGTTGCTTCAGTAGTCTATGCAAGACTCGCGCGCTGTCACTACCCAAGGGTTGTTTAAATTGCGGGACTTTCGTTTGTTGTCCTGTTGGGCAGATTGCCAACAGCGATCGCTGGGCGCGACGACGGCGCGCTCCAAATTGGATCTTCGGTCAACACTTATGCGCCGTTTTCGGGCGAATGCGGTAGTCGATATAGCGGTACTATCGAGCTTTCCCGGGTGTAGTTGGAACCGAGGGGCAAGACAATGAGGTGTTCGGCACGAGACACGGCGGCTGTGATCGCCGCGAGTTCTGTCGGATCGACGATGTACTGCATCAAAATCGGTCGGCTACGCGGATTGCTCGGCGGTATCGTCCTGATTCTCTGGGGAGCTTTCGGTCAAGTAACTGCGTTCGCCGCCGAGCGGCCCGTGGCGATTCCGCCGCCCATATTGGACAACCCGAAAGCAGCGGGTCCACCGCAGATAGCCGTGCTCGCCGGTGGATGCTTCTGGGGAGTGCAGGCGGTGTTCCAGCATCTGAATGGTGTTCAGCGCGCGATCTCCGGCTATTCAGGCGGCGATCGTGCTACAGCCCAGTACGAGACAGTGAGCAGTGGACGAACCGGTCATGCCGAGGCTGTTCAGATCACATTCGATCCGCAGGTTGTCACCTATGGCGAAATCCTTCGCGTGTTCTTCTCGGTCGTCCACGATCCCACCCAGCTCAACAGGCAAGGTCCGGACACCGGTTCTCAGTATCGTTCGGCGATCTTTTATGCGGACGACAAGCAGCAGGAGATCGCCACTGCCTACATCGCTCAGCTGAACAAGACGGGCAAGTTCCGTGTACCGATCGTTACGCGCGTGGATTCGCTGACAGGGTTCTATGCCGCGGAGGATTATCACCAGGATTTCCTGCTAAGACACCCGATGCACCCCTACATCGTGGTCAACGACCTGCCGAAGGTGCGCAATTTCCAGAGCATGCTCCCCGAGCTGTATCGCACCCAGGCTGTTACGGTCGGGTCGATCAGCCGCGAGTGACAGTCGAAGGATAAGGAAGCAAGCAGGTCCCGATGGAACTTAGAAAGCAACGCGCAATCGTTCTGCAACGATCACGCCTTAAGCTGCGCGGCCTGAGAGAGATCAGGGGCACAGACGATGAAGCAGTTACTCCCGGGTGGGCGCAGGCAGCAGCGATTGGCGGATCTGCATCGTGAAGTCAGCGGTGCGGTGCAAGGGTTGCACAAACATCAGCTGGTGGTCGTGACCGCCCTGCGCGGCAATGATGTCACGCTACAACAGGCAGTGATCGAGGAGCATCGCGCGCGCGTGGCGAAGGCAATGCACGCGGTGGAGACGCTCGGTGCATTCGTGGAGCGCTGTCGGATTCGTGCCACGGGCGACGACGAACCGGAGCCGGCGATCCGCAGGGCAAGCTGACTGTTCAGCCGTTCGTGAACTCCTGCCGATAGCGATCCCTCAAGAGGGCTTTCTGAACCTTGCTCATGGCGTTACGCGGCAGCTCATCGAGGATATACACGCGTTTGGGTGTCTTGAACGCAGCGAGCTGTGTGCGCAACGTGGCAATGATGTTTTCCGGCGTCTGGTGCGCGTTGGGTTGCAGCGTAACGGCAGCGGCGACGGCTTCGCCGAAGTCCGGGTGCGGGATGGCAAAGACGGCGCTTTCGATCACGCCCGGTAGCGCATCGAGCACTGCTTCGATTTCCTTGGGGTAGACATTCAAACCGCCGGAGATGATCAAGTCCTTGGCCCGGCCGATCAGTTTCAGATAACCATCGGCTTCGATCGTTCCCAAATCGCCGGTAATGAAGAAACCGTCGGAGCGAAACTCCGCGGCGGTCTTTTCGGGCAGGTTCCAATAGCCCTGGAACACATTCGGCCCGCGCACTTCGACCACCCCCGCACTGCCTGCAGGCAGTGCGTTGCCTTGGGCATCGGTAATGCGTATTGCCACCTGTGGCAGCGGCATGCCCACGGTGCCCGCGCGACGTTCACCGCGCAGCGGGTTCGAGGTGATCATGCCGGTTTCGGTCATGCCGTAGCGCTCGAGAATGCGCTGGCCGGTGCGCGACTCGAAGGCATGGAAGGTGTCGTCGAGAAGCGGCGCCGAGCCGGAAATGAACAGGCGCACGTTGCGCACGCGCTCGCGCGTGAAATCCGGTTCAGTGAGCAGCCGCGTGTAGAACGTCGGTACGCCCATCATGACGGTGGTCTGTGACAGGCAGTCGATGACCATGCGTGCGTCGAATCTCGGTTGCAGCAGGATGCGTGCGCCGCTGAGCAGCGCGCAGTGCAGGGCTACGAACAGGCCGTGAATGTGGTAGAGCGGCAGTGCGTGCAACAGCACGTCCTTGCTGCTGAAGCGCCATATCTCGATCAGCGAGCAGGCATTCGAGATCAGATTGGCATGTGTGATCATCGCGCCCTTGGAGCGTCCCGTCGTGCCGGAGGTGTAGCAGATGACCGCGAGATCGTCGCCCGCGCGCTCCGCTACCGGCGCGGAAAATTGCTGCCTATCCGCAAGCTGTGCGAGCGTGCCGTCGCCCTGGACTCCGAGTGTGACCAGACTATCGACGCCTGCGACCTGCACGACCTGAGCGAGTTCTGCCTGTCGCGATGGCGTGGTGACGAACACTCGTGGCGTGGCATCGCTCAGGAAGTACTGGACCTCGGCGGGCTGATACGCGGTATTCAATGGTAGGTACACGGCGCCGATGCGCAGCGCCGCCAGGTACAACACCAGGTTGTCGAACGATTTCTCTACTTGTACCGCCAGCCGGTCGCCAGGACGCAAACCCAGTGACAGCAACGCCGCGGCATACCGACCGACCCGTTCGTCGAGTTGCAAGGCAGAGACATCGTGCGCGGCGGTGTTCACGACGATTGCGCTGCCGCGCTTGTGCAGCGCTGCCTGAATCAGCGAATAGAGATTGGCCATTGTGCCGGGCAACGTAGTATCGAAAACGGCGATTGTAGCCGCCCCGTGCCACGCCCGGCAGCAATCAGCCGGCGGGGTAGGGCCTGCGGTGTCG
>JAIBJL010000509.1 GCA_020029545.1 Gammaproteobacteria bacterium | reverse complement strand
ATGCACCGAACGCAGCGCGCGCGATGCCTGTTTGCCATCGATGACGACCGAGATGTTGCGCTCCGAGGCTCCTTGCGCAATCGCGCGCACGCTGACTGCCGCTGTCCCTAAGGCGTCGAACACTTTCGCCGCCACACCGTGCGAGCCGGCCATGCCATCGCCGACGACGGCCAGGATGCTGCACGCCGGCATGACTTCGACACTCTGGATCTGGCCCTGACGCAGCTCGCTGTCGAATGCCTGGCGTACGACGGCGTCGGCACGAGTCGCCTCGGCTTCCGGGATCGCGAAACAGATGGAATGCTCGGAGCTGCCTTGCGAGATCAGGATGACCGAAATGCCGTGATCGCGCAGTGCACCGAACAGACGGTGTGCCGTACCGGGAACACCGATCATGCCGGCGCCTTCCAGGTTGATCAGCGCCACGCGATCGATACAGCTGATGCCCTTCACCAGCATCTGCGAAGTGGGTTTTTCGCAGATCAGCGTGCCGGCCTTCTCCGGCGCGAATGTGTTACGGATCCAGATCGGAATGAGCTTCAGCACCGCCGGCGCCATCGTCTGCGGATGGATCACCTTGGCGCCGAAGTACGCCAGTTCCATGGCTTCATTGTAGGATAGCGAGTCGATGACCTTGGCATCGGGCACCAAGCGTGGATCGGCGCTGAGCACGCCATCGACATCGGTCCAGATGTGAATTTCCTCGGCATCGAGCAAGGCGCCGAAGATGGAGCCGGAGAAGTCGCTGCCATTGCGGCCGAGCGTGGTCTGCAGCCCCTTCGCATCGCGCGCGATGAAGCCCGTAATGATAAGTGTCGACTGCGGCTCGTCGGGAATGACCCGCGCCCTGTTCGCCTGCGACACTTCCCAGCGCACCGCCGGGCCCAGCGGCCCCCAATCCACCGATACGATGTCGCGCGCATCGATCCAGCGCACCGGACCCGGTCGCTTGGCGCGCTTGCTGAGATACGCCGCGAACAGTCGCGTCGACCAGATTTCGCCGTAGCCGGCGATCAGGTCACGCACCGTCTGGGAAGCCGAGCGAATCAGGCGGACCGTTTGCAGGATGCCCGCGATATCACGACAGTCGCCATCGAGTGTCGCCAGGTACTGCGCGCTATCGTTGGCGTCGAGCAAGGTATCGGCAATGACGCGATGTCGTTCGCGCAGTTCGTCGATACGCGTCTGGACGATATCTTCCTGGCGCTCGGCGGCGGCCACCAGGTTGAGCAGCGCATCGGTCACGCCGCGGCATGCCGATAGCACCACGCCGAGCCGCGGCTGGGGGTCCTTCTCAAGGATATCCGCCACCCGCTGCATGCAAACTGCATCGGCGACACTCGAGCCGCCAAATTTATGTACGCGCCACCGCTGCACTGACTGTTCTCTTGTTGCTCGACTCGCGCAGCCATCCGTCCCGTAAAATGCAGCCCGCATCGGGACCGACAGGACTTTTCCGAAGTTACGCAATATCGGGAGGGCGACACTGTACTGACAGGTCAATGAAGCGGCAAGCCGGCAACACATGCGCAATCGCCGCAGGGACCGCCGCGAGCCGGTCGACGCAGCACGTCAGCTGATTATAGGGCGATAGTCGGCTCGCTCCGGCTTATCGACTCACCGATTCGCCGAGCCGTCGGGTCGACCGAATGCCAGCACCGCGTTGTCGGCGTCGCCACCGGCGGCCACTGGAAATCCCGGCCGCGCAAAGCTGATGGTTTCGCCCGGATCGGGCAGGATCACGGGTTCGGCTTTAGTGTTGAAGTAGGTGACCTTCGCCGGGCCGACCTGAATCATGTCGCGGTGCTGTAAAGCCCGGCGCAGGACACGCCGCGAGTTCACCACCAGACCGTTGGTGCTGCCAAGATCCAGCATCAGATCGTGTCTGCCATCGCGTACGATCAGCGCGTGATAGCGACTGACGAACACCGAGTCGATGCGTACGTCGGCCTCTTCGCCGCGTCCGATCAGAATGCGTCCGCCCGCTAGCGCAATTTCCTTGTCCGGCAGACCCTGCATCGAAATCAGCAGACGACCGTCGGGATTCCAGGCGCGTGCACCCGCGTTTGCCTCGGTTTGCAAAATGGCTGGCAGTGCCCGGCCCTGCAGGTCGAGTTCGTGGATCGCTCGATCCAACGCAGATGTCGTGACGGTCTGCAGACCCTCCTCGCCGGCGCACACCAGCGCTCGCGAGCAAAGGCGGTTAATCGTCGCCGGCACCCCGCCGGTACAGGCATGGATCTGCTGCATCAGCGTGTGCGGCATGAGCACATCGGGATTGGCGGCGCCCGCGGCGCGCAGGCGATGCGCCACGTAGGCTCCTACCTGATCTTCCGACATCGGCGTCAGCGCGAACCGCGGCGCGACGGACATGAGCGATTCGGCCATACGCGGCGAATCGAGCACGTGATTGAGGGCCGGGCAGCCCAGCATCAGAATCTTCAGGACGCGCGCACCTTCGGCTTCGATGGTCGCGAGCAGGCGTAGCTCTTCCACGACCAGCGGATGGGCCACCTGTACATTCTCCACGATCAGCAGACAGATACGCCCCATGGACGCCTGATGCCGCAAGAATCGTTCAATCAGTCGCCGACGGTCCGTCTTGTCCTCGTCTTCCAGCGCAAAGCCGAACTGTCGCAGGATGTCGAGCAGGAATTCACGCGGATGATGATGTGTGCGGGAGACGGCAGCCACCACGACCCGCTCGTCGAGATCGCGCACCAGCCGACGGATCAGCAGGCTCTTGCCGCAACCGCTGTCAGCCGTGACCACCGCGAGTCGCGAACGCGTCCAGAGTGCCTGGCCGATGAAATCGAGCGCACGAACATGCTGTTCGGCGGGGAAAAAGAAGGCGTCGTCGAGCGTGTCGGCAAACGGATTCGTTGCCAGATCGAAGGGATTGTTCGCAACCGGGATCGCCGGGTCCGGAACGTCCAAAGTGGGAATGTCGCCAGTCAAACCGCGGTGCCCTCTTGCTCTTATGCAGCTTCGCTGAAAACCGTCCGCAAACTATGCGCGCTTCTTCTGCATCTGAATTTCGGAATGTCTTCCCAACATACTGATTTTTATCAAGACAGACCTCTCCCAAGGCGCACATTTAACTTGCTGGTGCCCCGACAATAAGCGCTGTCAAATGGCTTCACAAGGGGAAACCCCGTAGAGCCCCTAAAGCCGCGATGCGGCGACGCTGCCACAAGGCAATTTATGCCGGCAAACCCTGACACCTGATCCTCTTCGAGCATGAAATTTCATGGGACACGAACCAGTTGAGACCAGTACGGATGTTAG
>JAIBJL010000508.1 GCA_020029545.1 Gammaproteobacteria bacterium | reverse complement strand
TCGCCGCGTACGCGGCGGGCACATCTGCTGCACATGGATGTGCGAATGCCGTGGGCGCAGGAAGCGCTGGAACGGCCATGTGCCTGGGTGGCACTCGATGAGATACGTTTCATGCTTCGGGGTGAGCGGCACGCCGATGGAAAACTATATGATATGCATATTCGCAGCTCGCCAGCTGCGTAGACCGGCTCGCTGAATTCAGCAGTGGCTCGTGGGGCCAGCCGGCCGACAGTCGAGCGGCGCAGTAGGTTGCTCAGGTTCATCATCAGTTGCCGGTACCGCCATGAATCATTCCCAGGTCAGAGCACTCATCGAAACCGGACTGCCCGGGGCGCAGGTCGAGGTCCGGTCGGACGATGACACGCATTTCGAAGCAGTGATCGTCGCTGCGCAGTTCGAGGGCAAGCGCACGCTGCAGCGCCATCAATTGATTTACGCAACGCTCGGCGCCCTGATGGGGCGGGAAATCCACGCACTCAGCATTCAGGCTCTCACGCCGTCCGAGATGGCCGAACAAGGCGCGGGGCCGGGGGTCACCGGCCTGGGCCATTAGGAAAATAAAGAGTCAGGCTCGCTATGTTCGGCCCACGCCCCGAGCCCCATTACCCAGGCCTTTGCCTCATTCATGGATAAGCTACAAATTCACGGCGGCACGCCTCTCGATGGCGAGGTGAGGATCTCCGGCGCCAAGAACGCGGCGCTGCCGATCATCGCCGCCACGCTGCTGGCAGCAGAGCCGGTGTCGGTGGGCAATGTCCCCCACCTGCACGATGTGACCACCATGATCGAGCTGCTGGCGCAGATGGGCGTCAGCATCACGGTCGACGACAAGATGCGTGTCGAGGTCGATGCGTCAACGATCCACCGGTATGTCGCCCCCTATGAGCTGGTCCGCACCATGCGCGCGTCCATTGTCGTGCTAGGTCCGCTGCTGGCACGGTTCGGTCGCGCCGATGTCTCGTTACCCGGCGGCTGCGCGATCGGTGCGCGACCGGTCAATATTCATGTCGCCGGCCTGCAGGCAATGGGCGCCGACATTCACATCGAGAATGGTTTTATTCGCGCGCGCGCCGAGCGCTTGCGTGGTGCGCGGTTGGTGCTGGAGACGATCACCGTCACCGGTACCGAAAACCTGCTCATGGCGGCCACGCTTGCCGATGGCGAGACTGTCATCGAGAACGCGGCGCGCGAACCGGAAGTCGTCGATCTGGCGAATTTCCTGAGCGCCCTGGGTGCGCAGATCCAGGGTGCCGGCACCGACCGCATCGTGGTACAGGGTGTTGAGAAATTACATGGCGCGCATTACGACGTGGTGCCCGATCGCATCGAGGCAGGCACTTATCTGGTGGCCGGGGCGATCACCGGTGGTCGCGTGCGTGTGAAGGGCGCCAAGGCTGAACACCTCGATGCGGTACTGGCGAAGCTGAGCGAGGCAGGGGCCCAGGTTACCAGCGGCGATACCTGGATCGAGTTGGATATGCGCGGTAGGCGGCCGCGCGCGGTCGATATCCGCACCGCGCCTTATCCCGCCTTTCCCACCGACATGCAGGCTCAGTTTGCGGCGCTCAACTCGGTTGCCGATGGCGTGAGCACGGTGATCGAAACAATCTTCGAGAATCGCTTCATGCACATGCTGGAAATGCGACGCCTCGGCGCCGATATCCGCATTGAAGGCAGTACTGCCATCATTCGCGGCGTACCGCAACTCACCGCTGCACCGGTGATGGCAACCGACCTGCGCGCCTCAGCCAGCCTGGTACTGGCGGGGTTGGTCGCGCAGGGCACGACGGACGTGCTGCGCATCTATCACATCGATCGCGGCTATGAAGCGATTGAAGAGAAGCTCGGGCAACTGGGCGCCCGCATCAAGCGAACGGCGGGGTAGGCGCGTCAGCGCCAACGGGTTACGAGTTACAGGCGACGGGCTACGGGCTACGGCCAGATCAGACTTCAAACAAGTCGTGCGACATGATTGCGTATGGCCGTCGCCCGTCGCCCGTTTACCGTTGCCCGCGCGCGTCAGCGCGCTTGCCTCTGATCTGCTTCGCGCGCTCGTTCTTCGAGCGTGGCGCTGAGTTCGAGTGATTGTTCGCCTCTTCGCACGCGCACCTTCACCGTGGATCCCGGGGTCATCCCGGCGATGCGGTTCATGGCTTCCTGGTCGCTCAGGACTTCCTGCCCGTTCAGATGCGTGATCAGATCGCCAATGCGCAGGCCGGCGTGAGCGGCAGGACTATCCGGTTCGACAATGCCGATCACCGGCGGATTCAGCGGTCGACGGGGATCGCCGATGGTGCGCACGCCGAGTCGTCCGCGTCTGACGCGACCGTACTGCACCAGTTCTTCCATGACGCCGCGCACGAGGTTCACGGGGATCGCGAAGCCGATCCCTTCCGTACTGAGATTCTTCGCCAGCACAGCGGTGTTGATGCCGATCAGTTCGCCGTCGGCATCGATCAAGGCGCCGCCGGAATTACCGAAGTTGATCGCCGCATCGGTCTGGATGAAATCGGCGAAGCGGGCAAGCTGCGGATTACCGCGCCCGGTGGCGCTGACGATGCCCTGTGTGACCGTCTGCCCCAGTCCGAATGGATTGCCGATGGCCAGCACCACATCGCCTGGATGCAGGACATCCGAACGACCCAGCGGCATGGCGGGAAGATCGGGTAGATTGACGCGCATCAGCGCAAGATCGGTCGCCGGGTCGGTGCCGACCACCTCCGGCGTGGCGATCCGGCCATCCGCCAATTGCACGCGAATTTCGGACGCGCCCTCGATGACATGCTGGTTGGTAATGATGTGCCCATCCATGTCGACGATCACCCCCGATCCCAGGCTGCTCTCGACGCGGCGCGTTACGACAGGTTGATCGCTGTCGAACAGCGAGCCGGGTGGCGCCGCGGCCACCGGGGAGTCCACGACGCGCGCCGTGTAAATGTTGACGACTGCGGGACTGGCGCGAGCGACGGCCTCGGCGTATGAGTGCCGGCCCGGCGGGCCGATCTGCGGCTCGGAAGCGACGGTGGGCGCAAGTGATCGTAGCGAGGCGCGTGGCAGATGGAGGACAGTTTTTCGTTTCTTCGAGGCGAATAGCCGTAGCTATTTAACGAGAAGGATCGAAAAAATGGACCCAGCTGACACCGCCGCAGTAGATCAACCTTCAGTCCGACAGGCCGCTAGCGGCGCCGGTGCCGTGAGGCCTGCCGAGTCTCCTTTAGAGCGCGGCGAATGTTGTGTGTATAATGCGCAATTCCTTGGGCGTTTGATACTTGCAGTCAGCGCGTTCCGCGTCGACTCCCGGTGCCTGAGCGAAAGTCGGCGCAATCACGATCCCAGGTGATCGCGATTGCCGGCCGAACAAGGTCAGAACAAGGTCAAGTGGGTCGAGACGCAATCGTCTTGCTGCAGCATGCGGGATGCCACCGTTTCGCGGAGAGATTACTGGATGAACAAAGAGCCTGAAGCGATCGATGGCGGCAGGCGCCACTTTCTGCTGGTCGCAACTACCGTCACCGGAATAGCCGGCGCTGCCATGACAGCGGTGCCGTTTCTGGCCTCGTGGCAGCCCAGTGCCAGGGCACAGGCATTGGGCGCGCCGGTCGATGCAGACATCAGCAAGCTCGAACCGGGTTCGATCGTCAAGGTCAACTGGCGCGGTCAGGCGGTTTTCATCGTGCGCCGCACGCCGGAAATGATCGCTACGCTCAAGTCGGCGGAAGTGACGAACAACCTGCGCGATCCCGGC
>JAIBJL010000188.1 GCA_020029545.1 Gammaproteobacteria bacterium | reverse complement strand
GCATGAGCGGCGGCTGCACATGGATGTGTAAATGCCGTGGGCGCAGGAAGCGCTGGAACGGCCATGTGCCTGGGTGGCACTCGATGAGATACGTTTCATGCTTCGAGGTCGGCCGGCTGTGTTCCCGACACAGCTCGGCACTTCCTACGTCCATGTAGGTCGGGCGCAGCACGGTGGGCAACTAGCTAGAGCATCGAGGGATCATTAGCGTTTGAAATTCGCAAAGTGCTTGGCACTGTTCGCACCTTACGCAGTACTACCGTCCTAGGCGGTGGTGCTGACCGGCTGGGCCCGCCACAGTGCAGCCGCCAACCACAGACAACCCGTCGCCAGTAGGACGCCGTAGCCGGTCCGGACCGCCGGAGGTGTGGCGAACTGCGGGATGAAGAGCACGAAGCTCACCGCGAACAGCACTCCGCTCGACCGAGGCAGTACGGTCGAACGCCGTATCGCGAGCGCCGCGAGCACTCCGCCAATCGTCACGGCTAACATGCCGACCGCGAAGATGGTGATGGCGGCCGGGGTGAACCGAAGCGCTTTGATGAGCGCGAGCAGGTCGAAGTGCACGCCATTGGCATACTGTGCCGCAATCACGTGCACGCTGAAGGTTTCGACACCGAGAAACCCCACGATCAGTGCGGCGCCCACCCACATGGTGATGACCGCGGCATACGCGAGTTTGCCGCCGACGATGTCGCGCACGCCAAGCACACCCAGCGCCACTAGCATCAAGCCGAGCATATGGCACAGGTGGGCGGCGACCCACGCGCCGGAGCTCATCACGGCGGCGGCACCGTCCGCGGTAGTTTCGTCGCCCCAGGGGCGAACGAAGGGAAAGAGAAGGAACAGGACACCGGCGATGGCGAGCGTCAGGGCTCCGAAGGACTGGCTTTGTTTCATAGCCGCAAAGGATGCCCATACTGGCCCACGATGGTCAACGCCCACGCCGTGCGCGGACAACACGTAGCGACTGCGAAATCTTCTGCAGCCGGGGAAAGACGGTGCCACCCCGATATGCGGTGTATTTGTCGATGGCGAGTTAACAGCTCGCTCTACGAAGCCGGATCTCGGCCAATATGCAGCCATCTCACGCATCGTTGCGTGCGTCGATTCATCGCCTGCAAGCGCGATTCCGATCGGTGTCAACAGCAAAGTCCGTCGTTACCCATGCAGCCGTCATGGTCCCGATGTACACGGGGTGACCACTCGATGCATAGTCATCGACGTGGGCTATCATGCGCGAACGCAAAGGCGTTGTTGCCTCGGTGTTCGCTATCGACGTCGGTGTCTCGATGAAAAAGATCGGCTTTCTTTCCTTTGGGCATTGGTCGCCCGCGGCGCACTCACAGACGCGGTCGGCGTCGGATGCGCTCCTGCAATCCATCGAACTCGCCATCGCCGCCGAAGCACTGGGAATGGACGGGGCATATTTCCGGGTGCATCACTTCGCCCAGCAACTCGGCTCGCCGTTTCCACTGCTCGCAGCCATTGGCGCCAAGACCCGCCGCATCGAGATCGGCACCGCCGTCATCGACATGCGCTATGAAAATCCGCTCTACATGGCCGAAGACGCCGGTGCAGCGGATCTTATTGCCGGCGGACGCCTGCAGCTGGGCATCAGCCGCGGTTCGTCCGAACAGGTGATCGACGGCTGGCGGCATTTCGGCTATGCACCTGCGGAAGGTGAGACGGACGCTGATATGGCCCGGCACAAGGCGGAGATATTGCTCAAAGTATTGCGCGGCGAAGGTTTCGCACGACCCCATCCGCAACCGATGTTCACGAACCCGCCCGGCCTTCTGCGCCTCGAGCCGTATTCGGCCGGCTTACGCGACCGCATCTGGTGGGGCGCAGGTTCAAATTCCACGGCCGTGTGGGCGGCAAAGCTCGGCATGAATCTGCAAAGCTCCACGCTGAAATCCGACGAGACCGGCGAACCCTTGCATATCCAGCAGGCCGCACAGATCCGGGCGTATCGCGAGGCGTGGCGGGACGCCGGTCATACTCGCACGCCACGCGTGTCCGTCAGCCGCAGCATCTTCGCGCTGGTGGACGATCGCGACCGCGCCCTGTTCGGTCGGGGCGGCGAGGAAGCGGACCAAATTGGCATGCTCGACGAAAAAACACGAGCGATCTTCGGCCGTACTTACGCCGCGGAGCCGGATGTGCTCATCAAGCAACTCGCACGGGACGAGGCCATCGCCGAGGCCGATACGTTGCTCCTCACCATTCCCAACCAACTCGGCGTCGATTACAACGCGCACGTCCTCGAGGCAATTCTGACCCATGTCGCCCCTGCCCTCGGGTGGCGTTGAGCAGCATCGGTATCAGGATTAGGACATCCGCAAACCGCAAACGCGGCCCAATGCGGCCCAACTCGGCTATGGTTGATACGTTCGGACTTCTCACTCAAGCTCCCTTCTTCGTCGAATTTTCGTAAATCCGCTCGTACTCCTGATTGAGCGCAGCGTACTCCGCCGCCAGTACCTGCTTCTCCTCCTGCAGCTTCTGTACGTCGCTCTCGCTGAGTCTGAGCTTGTCTCGCAACGCGGTCATTTCGCGCCGTAACTTCTTGGCTTGATGCAGTTCCCGCTCAGTGATCTCGTGTCTCTCCGCGAAAGACTGCTCGATGGCAAGCGTCTTGTCGCGCAAGTCTTGCTGCAGCCTGGCGCTGCTTTCCTGCAGGCTGCCGACCTCTGAGGTTATCTCCTGCAGATTGCCTTTCAGAGTTTCGATATCGGGATGGGCCGCTGCGGCCCCCGGGTCCTCCTGCAGATCCACCTCCAGACGCTGCAAGGATTGATTGGTCACTTCCAACCGCTGCTGGAGCCGTTCGGTCGATTCGTCCAACCCGGCGCTGTCCACGATCTCGAGCAATTGATCGAACTCAGCTGCTGTCGATGCGTCAGTTGCCCTGGCGGGCGCTGCCGCGGCGTCCGATTGCACGGCCTGGACTTCGTCGATCGTCGGCTCCAGTAACGATGTTGCGATATCGTGGGCCTCGGCTGCCGCCTTCTCCTGCTCCACCTGCTCGATCTCTCCAATCTCGATCGCTGCGACTGGTGCCTCCGGCGTTCGTTCGGAAGCTTCCGTTGGTATCTCAACGGGCGTGACCTCGTCAGCGGATTCTGCCTTGCCAGCAAGTTGAGCGAGCAGTTGCTGTTGAGTTTTCCTGGATCGTCGCAGCAGTACTGCGAGCACCGCAGCCGCGACCGCCAATCCCTCAATGACCAGACCACCGACCCAGATCAGGGTTTCTTCTTCCATTGCCCCCTCCCGAATCGCCGCACAGCCCGATACAAGCCATAGCCAAGGGCACCGAGAATCGCGAGACCTGCATTGATCTTGAGGAGCTTGAGCCCGGCTTTGGCGACGACGCTCTGACTATCTTTGGGCATCGCAGGCGTATGCTTGGCGACTGGCGCCACCCTGGGCAAAGCAATCGGTCCCTTCGTAAGGGTGAATGCACCCTCCTCGGGACTTTCACCGCGAATGAGCAGACTGACATAGGCGCCTTCGCCGCCAGATGCCGATGACAGATCCGCTTCGAGCAGGTTGGGTTGCGTGGCATGCAACAACATTCGCTGCATGGCATTGCTTGCAGAGGTGTATTCAGCCTCGATCGCCAGGCTCTTGAACTCAGGGCACGAGGTGCTCAATGCGACCCGCACTTTGACGGGCGCCGCCAGGGAATCTCGTGGCAAAACGCTGCCGTGCAGACAGTCGGGATAAACCATAAAGGTTCGTGTCCGCTGGCGCTGCAGCGTCGGCGTCGTGACTGTCACCGTCATGCTGTACCGGCCTGCAGCGTCGAGCGAAGGTGTCGAGGCGCTGGAGCTGCCATCCGCCTGCAGCGTCAAAGGCACGTTCATTATCGATCCATTCGGCGCGCTCACCTCGGCCGTGACTGTCTGGCCCTCTTCACGCTGCAGGCGTGCGGGCACCTGCGATTCGTCCTCGAGGAACGCCCGAATCGGCAGCTTCGACCCCGTTTCAATGAACGTCGCGCCGAATTCGACCTGCAGGTTGAGTGTGCTCTCGGCAATGATGCCCACACCACTTTGTGTCTTGTCCGTGCGTTCGATCTGCCAGACGCCGGCTTGGGGCTTCTGCATGTGCACGAGATCGTAGGCCGGAGTCGACAGCCAGCTCATGCCGTCGGCCGTATCACTGGCCTGCACCGTGCGCTGGCCAGGTGTCAGCAGCGTGATGCGCTCATTCGGATCGCTCTTGGCGAATACCAGTGAGAGTTCTTTGATGCTGTCATCGATACGAATGCCATCCTGCCCGAGCGGAAAGGTTTGTGCGTCGTGCGCGCCGACGAAGATCTGACTGAAAGCTTGATGGAGCGTCTGCGCATCGGCGATGAACCGCGAGGCGCCTGCGCTCGCTTCGGCCACTTCCTTGAGAAATTCGCGATCTGCGGCGTTGGTGAACGCGATCGTGTAAAGCAGGATGCCGCGACGGTGATACTCCGGAACGAGCGCAGTACGTATCCGCGCAAGGGCTGCCGCTTCCTGCTCTGCGGCATCTTTGCCGAGATCCATTTCTCCATCGGTGAGCAGCAGCACCAGTCTGCGGTGCCCGCTGTCTTCCTGTTCGGGAAAGGCAGCCAAGCCGGCCTCCAGGGCTGCTGCCAGATCGGTGGTCTGGCCGTTGAACTTGAGCTTCGCCAGGCTGAGTTGCAGCGCCTGCCTGGCACTTGCATCCTCACCCGAAGTGACTGGAATGAGCGGCGTGGCGCGATCGCTGAAAGTGGCCAGCCCAACCGCATCGCCCGCTTGAGAGAGATTGCCGAAGAGCTGAGCGGCAGCGACGCTCAAACGTCGCGGATCGCTCTGTCGCATGCTTCCCGATACGTCGAAAACGATCAGGGCTTGAACGGGTTTCTCCGCCTCTTTGGCCCAAACCGGCTGAACGACGGGCTGCAACAAACAGCTCGCGACCAATAGAAGACACCGTCGCCCAGAACGCGATCGCACGGCCACATATTCGAGAATCGACGATGTCACTGCACGAAGTCTCGGGCCAGATCGAGCTTGACACCAACTTCGCTCGTTGTGGCGGCCTCGTGATTGCCCGCCGGTGCCTGGCCAGACGTCAATTCACTTTCTGCCGATGCGGGTTTCTGTTTCGTCGGACCTTTGACACCGTTCATCAGCTCAGCTCTCGGCTCTGACAGGCGTGGATGATCCCATCTTTTGCACAACGCGTCTGCACGAAGGCGCAAACAGAGATTCCCTAAAGTGGCTCGCGATGTACAGCGTGCACTATCCCGGCTCGGCGCCGATGGCCCTGCGAGGCAGCCGAGCCGGAGCACGGAATAAATAAATCTATCCACTTTGTTCTCAGTCCCCTTTGTTCTGTCAGAGGTGATATCCGCGATCCTAACGCACAATATCCCGGTCTCGAAGTTGATTGCGGTCTGCATGAAGCGCATTTGACGCAACGCACCCGAACTATTCCCTCGTGATAAACGTCCCAATTTCGCTATCCGGAAGTGACGCTAGCCAAAAATCAGGGAATCGGACGCTATGACCGGGTGAAAGACCGTCTAAGTTGCCGATTAGCTCTGCGGGTAGCGGAGCTACGGAGTGACTAATCATGTTGGGTTCAGCCGAGAAAGTACTGGTTTCCATCAGGACGAACAAGCCAGCGTACTCTCGTGCTCCATTCATCTTCGATGTGATTTCGGTCGCACTATTGCTCGCCGCCATGGCGGGACTCTTCTATCTGTACCGGATGCAACAACACGAGCAGGACCTGAACAAGGCTTCTGCTGCTGTGCTTTCGCAGGCAAAGGCAATCGTGCGCGCCGAACTCGACAGCGTCGCCGCAGACGGGCTGCTGCTGGCGAGCGACATGTCGGATTCTGGCATGACAGATACATTCAAGAAGCTGATGCAGTTGCGGCCGAACTATCGCCAGATTGCCATGATCGATAGGAACGGCCGAACGGTCGTCAAAGTGATGCGCCTCGAAGCGGAACCGGTAGCCATCGGTATCGACGAGCTAAGCTCCGAACCCATCGTGCCACCGGAGCATCGCGGATTGGCGGCTGGGCCGGGCGGCCTCTATGCCTCCACACCGACGATCGAGACTGATGAGAACGGCCGAGGCGATCACAGATTGATCATATACTTCACAGTGCCGCTCTTCGGCGAGTACCTGACGCGACAGGGAGCAATCGTTATCGGCTACGACGTCGATGGGCTGCTTGCCACGGTGAGGGCGATTACCTTGGCGCCGCGCGGGCATTTTGACCTGGTCGACGACGCAGGCAAATCGCTTGATTCGGCGGGGCGAGCGGGTCTTGTGCACTCGGATCAGTACGTCTGGACGACCGATATTCCCGTCACTTCCTCCGGGGCTCCGCACGAGGGCCAATTGAGGTTGCACTATCACCTCGATGAGGATGCAGTCGCATTCGACAAACGTGCCCAGGCTTTGTGGGCGTTTGCGTTCTGGCTGATCGCGCTCGGCCCAACCGCCGGTCTGTTATGTCTCGCCCGGGGCGCTAGAGCTAGCGATCGGGCTGCACAGGCTGCACTCGCGCAGAGCGAAGAGCGACTGCTCGAAGCGGAGGATTTGGCACGCATCGGACACTGGCGTTGGCAATCCAAAGAAGCTGTTCTGGTTCTTTCACCCCAAGCGGCCACCATGCTGGGATGTCCACCGGGCCATCAGCACAAGAATCTTCACGAATCGACTGCGCTGAACTCATTGGAAGATGGGCAGCATTTCATCGATCGTGTGCGGCACGTCATGGACACAGGCGAGATTTCGTCTGCAGATGTCCGAGTGGTAACGATGCGGGGCGACCGTTGGCTGCACTCCATCATTCGACCGGCACTCGATGCGGCGGGCAATATCGTCGGCGCGTTCGGAACGTTGCAGGACATCAGCGCCAGGAAGAAATTGGAAGAAGAGTTGCGCGCACTCAAGACCGACTACGCGGCCTTACTCGATCACTTGCCGGTGGGCGTGATGTACATGGATCTCGATGGCCGCCTGGGGTTGGTCAGCGAAGGTCTCTTGAGGATCACCGGTGCCGCTCGCGACAGGTTCGAGGGCCGTCACTACCTCGAGGCGGTTCAACACAAAGACGCGGAGCAGCTCCTCAAGGAGAATTTCGAAATCATACGTAGTGAGACGCCGCAATTCGGGCGCGTCCGATGCGCCGTAGTGCGCAACGAGACGCGTTGGTTTCGGGTCGACAAGATCCCGCGTCGTGACGCACGAGGCAAGGTCATCGGGCTCGTGATCGTCATCGCGGATATCACCTCGCTCAAGACAGCTGAACAGCAGTTGCGTGCATTGACGGTCGAGCACGAAAAGATGCTGAACCGCATTCCGGCAGGCGTGATTTACAAGGCGACAGATGGCCGCATCATTCGCGCGAACCGCGTGGCCGCACGTTTTGCAGGAATCTCGGTAGAGGCAATGGTAGGGCGCCGCCTGGACGAGATCTATCCGCAAGGCGACCACGACGTTGCTCATCGCATCTACGAGGAGGTCACTCGCACCGGCGAACCGAGGTTGAAGGTGCCCGTCAGTGGAAAAATGACCGACGGTTCGACCCGCTGGTTCGAAATCGACATATTCCCGGATTTCGACGTCAATGGGGACGTAAGCGGCATGATTGTGTTTGGCGTAGACATTACCCGGCGCAAGCAGGTGGAGAAGCAAATTGCGTATCTCGCGATGCATGACCCGCTCACCGATTTGTGCAACCGGCGCCTACTGACGGATCGCCTGACGCAGACATTGGCGCACTGCGAGCGCCGGCAGCGTCATTGTGCTCTGTTGTTTATCGACCTGGATCGCTTCAAGAGTGTCAACGATCTGCACGGCCACGATATCGGTGACGTCCTGCTCGTTCAGGTCGCGCAGCGGCTGCGCTCTTGCGTACGAGCCGAAGACACCTTGGCCAGGATTGGCGGAGATGAGTTTGTCATTTTGTTGAGCGATACGTCCGGCGCTAGCGATGCGCTAACGATGGCGGAAAAGGTACGCGCAGCGCTGGGACCACCGTTTGCGCTGCGCGGCATCAGCGTAGAGATAGGCTGCTCGATCGGCATCGCAGGATTTCCGGAGCACGGCCGTACCGGGCTTGAACTCATGCGTGAGGCTGATACGGCCATGTATACCGCAAAGGCAGCCGGACGCAGCACCGCCTGCGTGAGTTCATCGAATATAATTCCAGCGCGACACGATGCAGCGTAGATGAACGAATCGAACTTGCTGAATCGATGTTGGTGAATTCAAAGTAGCTCAAGCGCGTCAATTGAATGGGGACAGATTTATTTAACAGCTAGGAGAGGCCGTGCTCGGCGCTAACCGACCTAAATATATCTGTCCCCTTTGTTCTGAAGACGTGTTCTGAAGACGCGTCGCCCGCCGCGAGGCGATGGCGGGCGAGAGGGTTACAGCTTGACCGGTGCCGGCGACCGGCTACATCATGCCGCCCGACAATATCAACGACGCATCAATCAGATGCGCCTAGGCCAATCTTCAGGAGCGATCAATATGGCAGTCAGCATTCATCCGTCCGTGGACAGCGGCGTCAAGGCCGGCAGCCCGGGCTACTCGGGCGGCACACTCAAATGCCTGTGCGCCAAGGATCCGGTCACGGTCGGCATCGGCGCCAACGTCGCCTTCAACCACGTGTGCGGCTGCACCAAGTGCTGGAAGCCGAGCGGTGCCATTTTTTCGCTGGTCGCGGTGGTGAGCAGGGACAAGCTCAAGGTGACGCAGAATCCGCAGAAACTGAAGATCGTGGATGCATCCGCAACGATCCAGCGCTACGCATGCACTGGTTGTGGCGTACACATGTACGGACGCATCGAGAACAAGGACCACGCATTCCATGGGCTGGACTTCGTCCATCCGGAGCTGTTCGATGCGAATGGCTGGGAAGCACCGGGTTTTGCCGCCTTCGTCTCATCGGTGATCGAAGCCGGCACCAGTCCGAAGGCGATGGACGGAATTCGTGCACGCTTGAAGGAACTCAAGCTCGAGCCCTACGACTGTCTGTCGCCGGCTCTCATGGACATTCTCGCCACCCACGCTGCGAAACAGAAAGGTACGCTCGCCGCCTAAAGGC
>JAIBJL010000187.1 GCA_020029545.1 Gammaproteobacteria bacterium | reverse complement strand
CACCGGCTCCGCCGGCACCGAAGACTGGCTGACTACCGCATCGCTCTCGCGAATCTCCGGCTCGCTGGACGAGTTGCCCGTCAGTGCGCCATCCGTTGCAGCGCTACCGATGGGAGCGACCTGCTCCACAGATGCTGGCGCGATGCCCAGGCGCGGTCCGAGTAGATCGCCAAACTGCCACCAGGCGATGGCGGCGATCACCGCCAACACCACGATGGCACCGATGACGACCCAGATACGCGCGCCGCCGGCGGATTTACTGCCCGCGGCAATCAATTCCTGCGGCGAGCCGATGCGCTGCGAAGGTGCCGGACAACCCAGTGCTGCGGTGAGCTCCACCACATCGATCCGGCGTTCCGCACGATTCCAGGAGAGCGCATTCTGCAGTGCATACCACTGCTTGTTTGTCAGTCCGGCAATCCGCGCCGGATCACGGCCATGCGCGCGCGCCAGTGGTGCCGAACGACCGCCGAAGGGGTGCACTCCCGACAAAAGCTCATACGCGATGCAAGCCAGGCTGTAGACATCATCGCCTGGATGCGGCTCCTCGCCGTTGACTCGTTCGCTGCTCGCATAGGCCGGCGTACTGGAAGGCGCAGAGTCTTCCGCCGCCGAATTGGCGATCCACGGATCCAGCGCATGGCGACGCGCGAAGCCAAAATCCAGCAACTTGAGTTCGCCGCCGGTGGTCACCATGACGTTCGCCGGCTTCAGATCCGCATGTACGATATTGCGCCCATGCGCATGCGCCAGCGCACCGCCAATCGTAGCAATGATGCTCAAGGCACGATCACGCGCCAGTGGGCGACCGTCGAGCCAGCGCAACACGCCGGAAAGGAGTTCTCCTTCCAGCAGCTCCATGACAATGAAGTAAGTTTCGCCGTGGCGGTCGAGGTCGAACACGCTGACGATGTTGGGGTGCGACAGCGACTGCGCTTCGTAAGACTCGCGTTCGAGCGTCGCAGAAGCTTCGGTCTGCCCCTGGTACTTCGCGCGCAGGACCTTCACCGCCACATAGCGGGCCGGGCCGGGCAAGTGACTGCGATGACGGTCGAACGCTTTATAGACCGTACCCACCTTGCCACGACCGATGACCTCCAGCAGCTCATAGCGCTCCCGCAGAATGGTGCCGGGCGCAGTCGGACCCAATTCCGCTGACGGTGCTGATGGATTTGCGGAGGTGGCCGAGGCGGCTGGCGGTGCAGGGGCCGACACCAAGCGGTCTGCCGGTTTGGGAACACGCGGCGGCGGCCGTGTCGGAGGATCGAAGTCACGCCGGAACAAGGTGGGGTCGGAAACCGGTTCAGGCTGGTGCGCGGAGGATGCGGCACGATCCCGACCGGGTTGCTTGCGCCATCCTGAACCGGTCGTGTTGGCGACTTGGTCGGCGCGCGCCGCCGGTTCGCGCGGTCCTTCAGTCTGGTTGGACGCACCAAACACCAATTGCGCTATGTCGGACTTCAATGTGCGGGCCAGTGCAGCATCGATGCGACCGCGTCGCTGGTATTGATCCAGCAAGGCCAGCGCATCCCAAGGCGCCTCGGGGTTGCTTTTGCAGATATCGAGAAACGATGTCTGCATATCCGCCCGATCGCAACGACCCGCACTGTAGTCGTTCAACCACCCGGACAGGACGGCGCGCGGGCTTTCGCCGCCGTCGCTGCCGTCCTTATCGATCGAGACACTCATCGCTGCAGTTTAGCCCCCGGCCTTGAGCAATTGCACATGTCGCATGTGTCCGACTGTGGATCATGGCTGAAGCGACGCCTCGATGGCCTTTTCCATGCGGTAATCGTCCATGACGAAACCGCCGCCAATATCCATGACAATGGCTTCTGTCACCCGGAAACCCCACCGCCGGTAGGCCGCGATCGAAGGATTGCCCTTGTTCACGGTCAGCCACAGGCCCTCCAGTGCCCAGGCGCGTGCCCTGCGCTCGATGAACTCCAGCGTGCGCCGCCCGGTTCCCCGGCCGCGCCCGGATTGGCGCACATATAGCTTGCTAATGAATAGCTTACCTACGGACGGTTGCGGCTGTATGGCAAAGTAGCCGAGCGGTTGTCCGACCTCGGTCGCCCCGGGCGAGTCCGATTCGATCGTGAAATAACAATGACCTTCTCCCAGCTGTTCGAGCATCGCACTGGCGCTCTGAAACCTCGCCACCATGTAGTCGACCTGCGCACGACCGATTAGTGCAACGTAATATTCATACCAGATCTCACGGGCCAGGGTTGCGATACGAGCAATCTGCGCTTCGGTCGTCGCTGGCTGAAACTGAATGTCCATTCGATCGCCCCGCCCCGCAATCGGGGTGCGTCAGCGCGGTTCCGTCACGCCAACGACAGCAGGCGGCGTATCAAGCGCCTGTGCGAGCCGCCCGGCATCCAGTGCCCCGCACCACTTGCCCACCACGATGGTCGCCACGCCATTGCCGATCAGGTTGGTCAGGGCGCGCGCCTCCGACATGAAGCGATCGATGCCGAGAATCAGTGCCAGCGCCGTCACGGGCAAGGTACCAACGGCCGATAGCGTCGCCGCCAGCACAATGAAGCCGCTGCCGGTCACTCCGGCCGCGCCCTTCGACGTCAGCAACAGCACACCGAGCAGAGTCAGCTGGTCGAGCAGGGTCATCGGCGTGTTCGTTGCCTGCGCGATAAACACGGCAGCCATGGTCAGATAAATCGACGTCCCATCGAGATTGAACGAGTAACCGGTGGGAATGACCAGCCCGACGACCGAACGACTGACGCCCGCTCGCTCGATTTTCGTCATCATGCGCGGCAGCACCGATTCCGACGAGGAGGTTCCCAGCACGATGAGCAGTTCTTCGCGAATGTAGCGCACGAACTTGCCGATACCGAATCCATGCGCGCGTGCGATGGCGCCGAGCACGATAAAAATGAACAGCAGACAAGTTGCGTAGAAACACGCCATGAGCTGCCCCAGCGAGAGCAGCGTTGCGACGCCATATTTGCCGATCGTAAACGCCATCGCACCGAACGCGCCAATGGGTGCCAGCCGCATGATGACATCGACGATGCCGAACAACACATGGGCGATTCGATCGATCCCTTGCTGCACGCCGCGCCCGCGCTCCCCGAGTCGATGCAGCGCGAAACCGAACAGCAATGCGAACAACAGCACCTGCAGAATCTCGCCTTTGGCGAATGCATCGATCACGGTCGTGGGAATCACATTCAGAAGGAAATTTTCAATGCTTTGTTGCTGCGCTACCTGAGCGTAGGTCTGCACGCCGCTGGCATCCAGCGTCGCAACATCGACATTCATACCGGCGCCCGGCTTCACGACGTTGATCACAACCAGTCCGATCGCCAAAGCGACGGTGCTGACGATTTCGAAGTACAGCAATGCCAGCACACCGGTCTTGCCGACCGATTTCATGCTCTCCATGCCGGAGATGCCGGAAACCACCGTGCAGAAAATGATTGGCGCGATCAACATCTTGATGAGCTTGATGAAGCCGTCGCCCAGCGGCTTCATCTTCACGCCGATCTCGGGAAAGAAATGCCCGAGCAGAATGCCCAACGCGATCGCGACGAGCACCTGAAAGTACAGCGAACGATAGAACGGACGCGGAACGGCAGGTACGGCCAAGGAAGAGTCCGCCATATTCAAGCCCCGGGAGATTTTAGTGAGGCTACAGCTCAGCCGTGAACTTGCAAGCGTTGGAATAACGCTCGGCAACCTGCCGGCAGCAGGCCGCGAGCAGAATCAACGCCGGTCAACCCACATCAGCCAGTGCGGCGACAGGCTTGCTCGACGTTAACGGACGACCGCTGACCCAGATCCTGCCTTCGCGCGATTCCAGACGCACGGACAATCCCGGCGTACGACGCAAGTCCTGACATTCGACCGGCCGGCGCGAGTCGGCAAAGTAGGCCTTCAACAGATCCAGCACGGTCGCTGCCGGCGCGTCCATGTGGGCCGACTCCGGCGTGTGACTGATCAGATTGACGCGCCAGCTCTGCTTGCGGGCGCCGATCTTGCGTAGCTCCTTGCAGAAGCGGTCCATCAACAACAGATCCGAGCTCAGCGTGTTGTCGGTGAGATCGATCGGCTGATCGTTGCTGGTCGCAACATAGCGCAAATGGAGAAGCCCGCCCACGCCCTGCGTGTCGTCATGGACACACACCGCCACGGCGGCATGTAGCTCGCTCAACAACAGGCTGTTTTCGCGTGCCACGCGAAACGCATCCGGTTCGACTATGAGCTGGGGTAGTGCGGGCAACATCCTGGTGACGATCATGCGTATCCCTGAGTCCGCAAGGTGTGCACTGGATCACGGAATCGCACCGCGCCTACGTTGGCTGGTCGGGTGATCCGGTGCAGTGACAGGTTTGGACGGAAATTGTCATGCTTTGGCGACGGTTGGGAATGGGTGCACGGTGAGTGAGTTGCCGCGCCGTTCACCCCTTTTCCTGACGCACGCCGCCAAACGACAGCGAATCCGTCGCCATGAATACTTCGCGCAGAAAGTAAATCAACGCGGCGGCGAGACTCAGCAGTGCCACCACAAAAATCACCGCAATCGGCAGGGCCAGGTCGATGCGCAGCGATGCGCTCACGAACAGCGAGGCCACGACCAGGCAAACCAGCAGGCCGCACAAGGTACATAAGCCAATCGCACGATTGATCAGAGTCGCGCGCTTCGACAGCGATCGCAGCCGTGCATACAGCCGACTGGCCTCCGCGGCATCCACCGTGGGCAGACGCTCCTCCATGACACGGGCTCGATCGATGATTCGACCGATACGCGTCGCCAACACATTCAATGTGGTGCCGACACCGGCTAGCAGAAACACTGGCGCCACCGCCGATTGAATGACCGCTGCCACGGAGGCAACGTGCGACATGGTTTCCATGAGACTGGGAGAAGTGACGAGCGTAATGGGCCGGGGCGAACAGTAAGGTGGTATTGATGGTCAGCAGGCGAACGATACACGAGTGTCGCTGGTTACGGCATGGGTGCAACCCTGCAGCTCGTCGCTGCCGCCAATCGACACCCCGCGTCGATCGAGGAACCGGCATAGCCTCACTGCTGAACCTGTTGCTGCTGGCGTTCCTGGTGACGGCGCTCGATACGAGCCCATAGGTGACGGATATCCGGCACGACGATATCGAACTGTTGTGTCAGCACTGAGTGCAGATCGTCGATATGCTCGATCGAGCGCTGCTCGACGCCGGTGGCGCGAATGATCTTCAGCACCTTCCCACGAAGAATCGACAGCTCGCCGCGCACGTAGCGCTGGCAGATGGCGTTCTGTACGAAGCCCGATTCGGGCGCAGTCTGCAACCAGTGTGCTTGACGCTGCAGCAAGTCCACCGGCGCCGGCTGCAACTTGAAATCGAATGAGGCGGCGCCACCCTGCGGGTGATTGTGAAAGCGCCACCAGTCTTCGATCCGCTCGAGACTGAAGTCGAGGAAATCCTGGCGGATCGGACCTGCGACGAGCGGTACAGGTTCGATCAATCCGTCCCCGAATCCGACATCGGCCAGATACGGCTGGTCGAGCTGCACGCATAGCACCAGGTGATTGCCGATGGCGGCCTCCCCGCGCTGATTTCGCAACACGGCGCCAGCCATCCGCGTGACCCTGAAGCCGATCCACTCCAACGCCCATGCCAGCAGGGCATTCATTTCGAAACACCAACCGCCACGTCGCGACTGCACGAGCTTTGCAAAGATGGCATCGAGCTCGAAGCTGATGGGCACGTCGAGCTGCACATCGAGATTCTCGTACGCAATGGCAGCCAGATGCCGCCGATGCATCTGGCGCAAGGTAACCAGATCCGGCCGCGGATCGCCATCGAAACCAATGCGCCGCACATATTCATCAAACATCCGTTTCTCGCTATCCCGCATCACGCGCCTCATGCTCGAATGCTACGACCGGCCGATGCGAACAGGTCACTCGGCCTTGTATGGATCTCATCGAGGGGTTGTACCCAGGGAAAGCATCGCACGATCGCGCCCCGGTCACCATCGCGGCGGCTGCCCCTCGCCTCGACCAATGAGGCGACATATGATCAATCCTTCCATGCGCTGCCGGAGTAAGCATGCGTTCCCTGGTTCCCGTTTTGGTCGCGCTGATCGCAAGCGTCACGTTCTGCAACACGGCGGCAGCATCCGTTTCGCAAGACGCACACGAAAAAGCGATCGTCAAGCATCTCGCCAACAAGCAGGACGCGGCAATCCGGCTGCTGGAAGAAGTCGTCAACATCAACAGCGGCACGATGAATTTCGATGGCGTGCGCAAGGTCGGCGCTGTGTTCGCGCCGCATTTCGCGGCCCTGGGATTCAAGACGCAGTGGATCGACGGCGCGGCATTCGGACGCGCAGGCCATCTCGTGGCAGACCGGCCCGGTCGTGGCAAGCATGTGCTGCTGATCGGGCACCTCGACACCGTGTTCGAACCGAGCAGTCCGTTTCAACGCTTCGAGCGTGCCGACAGCAACATAGTGCGCGGTCCCGGCACGGCGGACATGAAGGGTGGGATCGTCGTGGCACTGACCGCACTGGCGGCACTGCAGCAGGCCGGTGTACTCGACAGCCTGCACATCACTGTCGTCATGCATGGCGATGAAGAGGATTCGGGAACGCCGCTGGAGCTGGCGCGCAAGACATTGATCGACGCGGCAAAGGCAGCCGACATAGCGATTGGCCTTGAGAATGCCGCTGACGATCCCGCGACGGCCGTCACCGGTCGCCGCAGCTCGGGACACTGGCAAGTGACTGCGAGCGGCAAAACCGCACATTCATCGCAGATTTTCACCGATGCCGTCGGAGCCGGCGCTGTGTACGAACTGGCGCGGATTCTGAGCACGTTCTATACCGAATTGAGCGGTCAGGAATATCTGACGTTCAATCCGGGCCTGATCGTCGGCGGCGCACAAGTCGACTTCAAGGCCGAGCCGCTCCAGGGCAGCGCTTCCGGCAAGAACAACATCCTCGCGCCGCAAGCCATTGCATCCGGCGATCTGCGCGCCCTCACGATCGCACAACGCGATCAGGCCAAGGAACGCATGCGCCAGATCGTTGCCCGACATCTGCCACAGACCTCGGCCGAGATTGTCTTCGACGATGGCTATCCACCGATGGCACCCACAGAGGGCAACCGGCGTCTACTCAGCATGTACGACAGCGTCAGCCGCGATCTGGGATTCGGTGCGGTCACGGCGGTCAATCCGCGGCGCGCAGGTGCGGCCGACGTATCGTTCGCAGCGGATCACGTGGACATGGCGATCGACGGATTGGGCTTACTGGGCGGCGGCGCCCATACCGCACAAGAATTCGCCGACCTGCGTACTTTCCCGATTCAATCGCAGCGGCTGGCGGTGTTGCTCTATCGTTTGGGCGCTGCGCACGACCTACAGGGATGTAGGAAGTGCCGAGCTGTGTCGGGAACACAGCCGGCCGACCTATAAGGACGTAGGAAGTGGCGCTCGCTGTCGGGAACAGCGGGCGGCTGACCCACATGGATGTGGGAAATGCCGAGCGTTGTATGGAACAACGCCGGCCGACGCACACGGGGCAGTGTTCCAGCGCCTACAGCATCATCATGTTGATCGACAGCAGCTCGGGTTCCGTTGGACTCGCAGGCACGGCAGCCGGTGCCGCGGCCGGCATCAGATCGATCATGCGTTCGCCCATCCGCAACACAAAGCTATTGCCGGGCCGCTGCTTGGCAACTTTCTTGACGTGCGCCAGCTGTTGCGCAATGGCGTCGGCGCTGGTGGCACCCAGCGTCTCGGAATAAATCGCCGCCACGGACAGGGTGAGGAATGGAAATTGCCGCTGCACGCCATCGCGATCGGGGGTGGCAATGTAGCCGAGCTTGACGTGTTCGGGCGCGTAGAAGCTGGTGATGGAGGCGCTGAACTGTCCAAGCAGCTTGGTGGTGCGTTCGCGCCAATCCGATGAGCGCATGACGACCAGAAAATCATCGCCGCCAATGTGGCCGATGAAATCCAGCCGTGGCGAGAACGTGCTCTTCAGCAGGCTGGCGAGGTGCAGGATCACCTGATCACCCTGCGCAGTGCCATAGACATCGTTGAAGGGCTTGAACGAATCCAGATCGAAATAGGCGACCACGAAGCGTCGGTTGGTCTCGATCAAGCGATCGATGCAGCTGCGCACCGCCCCATTGCCCGGCAGCAGTGTGAGGGGATTCGAATGCTTGGCGGTCTGCAGCTGTTGTTCGGTGATCAGTCGCAGCAGATCGAGAGTATGCCCCATGCCGTGATAACGACCATCACAGGTGATGACGAATTCTTCCGTCAGTCGCGCTCTGCCCTTCTGTGTCAACAGGCGACTCGCCTGCTCCAGGCGCAGCTGGCCGTCGATCAGCAACGTCGGCGACTCCATGACGGCACTGACCGGCTTGCGATTGTAAATTTCAGGATGCAGCGGCTTGGTCAGCAACGCAAACAGCTCGTCGCGACGTACGACACCGACGGGTCGGCCGTCGCGCACGACTGCGATCGTCAGGCAGGCGGGGGTGTCGCGGAACAGCTCGACGAGTTCCATCACCCGCATGTCCGGCGATACCGGAGGCACATACACCGCAATATGTTCGGCACACAGCGCGCCGTGCGTGACCACGGATCGATCCAGCGATTCGACCTGCTGCAATACGACGGCTGGTGTCGGACCGGGACGGCCCAGCAGATGCCCCTGCAGCCGATCCAGCCCCAGGTCGACCAATTCACGGCATTCACGCTCGGTTTCCACGCCTTCGGCGATCACCCGACAACCCATGGTGCGTCCCATATTCAGAATCGAACGCACAAACTCCAGCTTGGTCGGATCGGCATCGATGCCGCTGATGAAATAGCGATCGATCTTGACGAAGTCGGGCTTGAGTTCGGACCACGTGCGCAGGCCGGAGGAGCCAGCGCCCAGGTCGTCAATGGCAATAAATGCTGTCCGGCGAAACATTGACGAACAACTGTCCGGCGACGCGAGCTGCCGCGAACAGCTTGAAAGCGTTCTGAATACAGAGGAAGTCCAGTTCGAGGCGCACACCGCCACGACGGGCGGCCTCAAATAAGTTCTGGGGCGAATGCAGCCAGCTGTCAGACGGACCACGGGCCAACGCCTCGAACCCGACGATGCCGCGTGTACGGGGGTCGACAATGGGCTGAAACAGCGTGCTGACACGCCCTTCGCGAATTAGCTCAAGCAATTCGTGCGAGGAGGCGTCCAGCCGCCGTAGCCGCAGCGTGGGCGAATCGGTACGGGGTTCGTTCATGCAGTCCAGAGCAGGGTCCGGCAATAGACGTTACGTTAACGACACCGGACCTGCCGATTCCGAGAACCGCATCTCACCTCGACGCCAACCCCGAACGACTACGCGAATGAACCATGAGGGTGTGACGTAATGCCGCGGGCGAAGCCGGCCCAAAAAGGTCGCTACGCGCAGGCTTCCAAGAACAGGCCGCCGCGCTGGCGAGGGGGCGCAGGCCGGCCAAGATTCGAACCCCGTCTCGCGTGGAGCCGGCCAATCTGCCAGTGCGACCAGCAGTTTGCATTGCCGACAGCGCAACACGCCTTCGCATGGTCCGACCCGCCGACAGGCCTGCTCGCGGCGAAGCGGCTACTCGCCACTGTTCGCCGCAGCGGGCCCTGTCTTCGTCGGCCTCTAGCGCTTCATCGCATCGAAGAAATCGCCGTTGGTCTTCGTGTCCTTCATCTTGTCGATGAGGAATTCGATCGCCGCCAGTTCGTCCATCGGATGCAGCAGCTTGCGCAGTATCCAGATCTTCTGCAGTTCCTCTGCCGAAGTGATCAGCTCTTCGCGACGCGTACCGGAACGGTTGATGTTCACCGCCGGGAAGACGCGTTTTTCCGAAACGCGGCGATCCAGGTGAATTTCCGAGTTACCGGTACCCTTGAACTCTTCATAGATCACATCGTCCATGCGCGATCCGGTATCGATCAGCGCCGTGGCCAGAATCGTCAGCGAACCGCCCTCTTCGATGTTGCGTGCGGCGCCGAAGAATCGCTTCGGACGCTGCAAGGCATTGGCATCGACACCGCCGGTCAGCACCTTGCCGGAGCTGGGTACGACCGTGTTGTAAGCACGTGCCAGGCGCGTGATCGAGTCGAGCAGAATCACGACATCACGCTTGTGTTCGACCAGGCGCTTGGCCTTTTCGATCACCATTTCCGCAACCTGCACATGCCGCGTTGCCGGTTCATCGAAGGTCGACGACACGACTTCGCCGCGCACGGTGCGCGTCATCTCGGTCACTTCCTCGGGACGCTCGTCGATGAGCAGCACGATCAGGTAGACATCGGGATGATTCGAGGTGATGGAACTGGCAATGTTCTGCAGCAGCATCGTCTTACCGGCTTTCGGCGGCGAGATGATGAGGCCGCGCTGGCCTTTGCCGATCGGTGCGACCAGATCGATAATGCGCGCCGTCATGTCTTCGCTGGAACCGTTGCCGCGCTCCAGCTTGAAACGCTTGGTGGGATGCAGCGGCGTCAGGTTCTCGAACAGAACCTTGTGCTTGGCGCCTTCCGGCGAATCGAAATTGATTTCACCGACTTTCAGCAGCGCAAAGTAGCGTTCACCGTCTTTCGGTGGACGAATCAACCCGGAGATGGAATCGCCGGTGCGCAGATTGAACCGGCGAATCTGGCTGGGACTGACGTAAATATCGTCCGGACCTGCCATGTAGGAACTGTCGGCGGAGCGCAGAAAGCCGAAGCCGTCCTGCAGGATCTCCAGCACGCCATCGCCGTAAATATCCTCGCCGGAGCGCGCATGCGCCTTGAGGATCGAGAAGATAATGTCCTGTTTGCGCGAGCGGGCCAGATTCTCCAGGCCCATTTTCTGCGCAAATTCGACCAGCTCGGGTACCGGCTTGAGCTTGAGCTGCGTCAGATTCATCGACTGCCGCGATGCGGCGAGCTCCGACGGGGAAATAATTCCTACGTCATCGCTATCGAAAGGATCGTCCTGCGGCAGATCGTCATGCTGCGGTTGTCGGTGATTCCCCCGATTGCCATCGTTGTTGCCGCCGCGGTTAGGACGGCCGCCGCCCTGACCACCACCGCCACCTTTATTGCCCGGGCGGTTACGAGCTTGATTACCGAGATAGCCTCTCACAATTTACTGTCCAAAAATGCAGCCAGGTCAGATTTACGCAGGGCACCAACCTTCTGGCCTTCGACCTGGCCGTTCTTGAACAGGATGAGGGTTGGTATGCCGCGCACATTGAAGCGCTGCGGCGTCTTGGGGTTGTCATCGATATTGATTTTCGCAATCGTGACTTTGTCTTTGTACTCGTCGGCAATTTCACCGAGCATCGGCGCGATCATCTTGCAGGGACCGCACCATTCAGCCCAGAAATCCAGCAGTACCGGCTGACCGGCCTTGACCACGTCATCGTCGAAGCTTGCGTCAGTGACGTGCAGAATCGTATCGCTGCTCACCAGAAACTCTCCTCCAGTAAAGGCAATGAAAGCGGCCACTCGAACATCGAACTCGAACATCGAAACAGGGCAACTATCGAAACAGGTTGTGAAACGGTGAATCGACAGGTTCGAGATCCGAAAGAAGATCTAAAGATCCGCTGAAAAACGACTTGAATACGGATAATGGGTTAAGCGAACTGTCCGAGCGGAACGTACTGCGCCGAATGCTGACCCCTGCTCGCGGCTCGATTCGTCGTTACTCGATAGCCGTACTTAGTGACTTGAGTGGGCCCGGTCGGGCACAATGCGGGCGGTTAAGCCTCCGTGGAAAACGACTGTGCTGCGTCGGTGTCGAAATTTGGGTCGATACTCGTCGATTAAAGCCAGTATCCGGGCACCCGTGTCGACTCAAGGAGTTCTCCCCTTCGAAGCAGGAGATCAGGTTGACGAGGAGCTTGGTGCCGGTGATCCGGTCGAGGCGGGTGCGGATGATTCCGCTCTGTTGGGCTTATTAGAACCGTCCGAAAACCAATTTGCAAGTCTCTACTTTCCCCAATCAACCCCCGATCACAACTGAAGCCGCCACTCCCATCGCCCAATCCGGCCGCCGCCCATGCTCCTGGAACCGGCCCAAAACGCATGGCAGCGACCTGAAGTCCGCGATCCTCTACCGGAACACAATGTCACCGAATGTCTGATTCTCACCTGACCGACGTTTCCTTTTCCAACCTCCATCTGCCGGAAACCCTGCAGAAAGGCCTTGCGGACGCCTCCTTCGAGCGCTGCACACCGATTCAGGCGCAGACGCTGCCGCAAGCACTGGCAGGGATCGACATCGCCGGGCAGGCGCAGACCGGCACCGGCAAAACCGCTGCGTTCCTGGTCGCGCTGTATGCGCGATTGCTGCGCGAACCGATTCCCGCATCGCGGACGCTGAACGCGCCGCGCGCCCTGGTGGTTGCTCCGACGCGCGAACTGGCCGTTCAGATCCATCGCGATGCGGAGGTGCTCGGCTCGCACACCGGGCTGCGGCTCGGTCTCGCCTTTGGCGGTGTCGACTATGAAAAACAGAGGCTGCATCTTGAACAAGGCGTCGACATCCTCATGGGCACGCCCGGCCGCATTATCGACTTTGCCAAGCAGCATGTAATCGATCTGCGCTCGGTGCAGGTACTGGTGCTGGACGAAGCGGATCGCATGTTCGATCTGGGTTTCATTGCCGACATACGCTACATCCTGCGACGGCTCCCGGCGCCCGGCGATCGTCTCAACATGCTGTTTTCGGCCACCTTGTCGCAGCGCGTGCTCGAACTGGCGTACGAACACATGAATGAACCGACGCTGGTGCGAATCGAGCCGGACAAGATGACAGTCGATCGCGTACGTCAGGTCATTTACTACCCGTCCAACGACGAGAAACCGCGCCTGCTGGTCGGTCTGCTCAAGCAGATGGACCCGCGTCGCAGCATGGTGTTCGTGAATACGCGCCGTGCCGCGGAGGATATCGAGGCCTTGCTGCGCGGTAACGGCATCAATGCCGAAGCGATTTCCGGCGATGTACCGCAACGCAAGCGACTGCGCATGCTGCGCGACTTTCACGAAGGCACTCTCGCGGTGCTGATCGGGACCGATGTCGCCTCGCGCGGCCTGCACATTCCCGATGTCAGTCATGTATTCAACTACGATCTGCCGCAGGATCCGGAAGACTACGTGCACCGCATCGGTCGCACTGCCCGCGCCGGCCAGGAAGGCGATGCCATCAGTTTCGGCTGTGAGGAATACGTGATGTCGATGCCGGACATCGAGGCCTACATCGGCAGGAAACTTCCGGTTGCCGCCGTGCCGCTCGATATGCTGGCGGAAATCACCTTGCCGGAACGCAGTCATCGCCCTCGCTTCCGTCCTGGTTCGGGATCGCGGCCGTCGCACGGTGGCGGCAATGGTGGACGTCGCACTGGTGGCAGCAGTGGCGGTTTCCGCGGACGATCTTCGCAGCATAGTCGTCCCCAGGAGCGGCCCACGCCGCCGCTCGTGAATCCAACGACGAGTCACAGCATGCCGGCGGCACCGCCATCGCCAGGCGTAAACCCGGCTGGTGCAGTGGCTGCCCAGGGCGAAACTCCGCGGCGCAAGCGTCGGCGTCGTGGCGGTCGCGGCAAGCCCGCGGGCGATGCTGCAGCCACTCCTGTATCGCCGCCGACAAGCGAATAAGTTGCAGTCTTACCGCGTGGGATCAAGCGCAGCGATGGTCGGCACGCTCGGAAACTCGGTGATGTCGCGCCGCGCCAGCGTCGAGTCGGGTTGTGCGATGGCGACGATCTGCGCAATCCCGTGATTGCGTGCGGCACGCAGCACCGCCAGGCTGTCATCGACAAAGAGCGTGCTCGCAGGATCGAAGTCCACGTCGGCCTGCAGTTTCAGCCAGAATTCGGGATGCTCCTTGGGGACACCGTACTGATGTGAGGTGAATGCCGCGTCCACCAGACCGATCAGCCCGGTCTGTTCGTGCTTGATGGTCAAGCTGTCGCGGTGTGCGTTGGTCACCAGCACGACCTGCAGTCCGGCGTTGCGCAGTTGCCCCAGGAATTGCTCGGCACCGGGGATAAATCGTACCTGCGCGCTGACTTCGCGCTTCAGCGCCGCGATATCCAGTTGCAGTTCGCGACTCCAGTAATCGGTGCAGTACCAGTCCAGCGATCCCTGCCTGGCGGCGAATCGTGCCTGCAACGCAGTGCGAGCCGCACCGATCTGCATTGCGTGTCGTGCGGCGAATCGTTCCGGCAGGAGCTCCAGCCAGAAATAGTTATCGAAACGCAGGTCCAGCAGCGTGCCATCCATGTCGAGCAACACGGTTTCGACCTCGTCCCAGCGCACTGCCTGCGAACGCAATAATGGATTTTCCTGACGCGCGTTGACCATGCCCGATGACCCTGCCCGACGACTATGACAGCTGCCCTCGCCAAGCCATCGCACGGCGCGGGAACCGGCGAGAAATATCGGCGCGGGAGAAAAACCACACGGGCAATTCCCGCCGCAGGCCGTATGATAAGCGCTCCCCTATCGCCCGCTGAAGAGCAATCCCCGATGGAACCTGGTTGGAGCGTCCTGGCGATGATCGCGATCGCCGCCGCCGTCGCGTGGTTCTGGCAGAGCAGCCTGGCCGCACGCGAGAGTGCCAATAGGGCGGCGGCTGAAGCGTGCGAGCGCCTGAGCTTGCAGTTGCTCGATGGCACCGTGGCGTTCGCTCGCATGGCGATTGTGCGCAACGGTGCGGGACATCTGGCGCTGCGGCGAACTTACGTATTCGACTACACGGCCGACAGCATCGCGCGACGCCAGGGTTTTGTCGTGCTGCTATCGCAGCAAGTTGAATCGGTCGGCTATGCACCGGGTGAGGCGAGTCGCGCGTTGCCCGTCGATGAACCGCCACCTGCACCGCCGCCCACGCCGCGGGGACCTTCCAACGTGCTCAATCTGGAAGACTGGCGGACACGACATCGCAAGCCGCAGGAGCGCCACGCACCGCCGCGCGAGGATCGCGGCGACGGCCGCCAGTAACTTGAGCGCTGCTTGCACCCTGCCATCAGGCGTGGCGGGTAACGACGCCCGTCAAAACTGTGCCGCATCAGTGCCGGTTACGATAAAGTACGACGCGATGAGTGACTCAGATAACAAGGTCGAAACGGAGACATTTCGCCGCCTGGAAAGGCTGCGGGAACTGCGCATCGAGCATCGCGATCTGGACGATGTGATCCAGCGATTGCAGCTGGACCTGTATGTCAACGAAGTCCAGTTGCGACGCCTGAAGAAACGCAAGCTGCTACTCAAAGACCAGATCGCACGACTCGAAAGCGGCCTGATTCCGGACCTGAACGCGTAACTGAGGGTGAATGGTGAGTAGTGAGTGGTGAGTAGCCAGATGAGTGCCTCCTGCCATTCCTTGCCGACCGGCAGCGCCTCTTCACCTACCAAGAACTCCTGGCTAGTTTCCACCGCTTCTTCGCGCGACCTACATGGATGTAGGAAGTGCCGAGCTATGTCGGGAACACAGCCGGCCGACCTACATGGACGTAGGAAGTGCCGAGCTATGTCGGGAACACAGCCGGCCGACCTACATGGACGTAGGAAGTGCCGAGCGTTGTATGGAACAACGCCGGCCGACCCCCCGAAGGATGAAAACAGCTTTCTGACCATTCACCGCTCACGACTCACCACTCACTTTTCTTAACCAGAACAATGCAGGAACTGCTGCGCAATATCGGCCATTCGCTCCAGGCCCTGCTCACTACTGCATCCATGGTGCAGATCGTTGCGGTCGCCATTGCCATCCTGTTGTCGTGGTGGTTCGGCAAACAGGTGCGCAACACCGAGCGAGCTCGTTCAACACTCATCCAGAGCGGTCTGCAGGCACGTCTGACCGAAGCCCTGCTGATCTCCAGTCCCCACCTTGCTGCGCTGGTGCTGATCTCGGCATTCGGCGGCGTCCTGCATGCGCTCAAGACCGACAGTCATCTCGTCGACCTGTCGATCACCCTCGCCGGACTGATGCTCATCATCCGGGTCGTCGTGTACCTGGTGCGCCTGTCGCTGGGTAACCGCACCAAAGGTTGGGGTAACACGATCACCCTGACCGCCTGGACGCTGCTCACACTGCATGTACTGGGCTGGTTCGATCCACTGGTGCAGGCCCTGGATAGTGTCGGTATCAAGGCCGGCACCACCCGCATCACGCTGTGGTCGGTGCTCAAGATCCTGTTCACCGTCGGCGCGTTCGTACTGATCGGGGTATGGCTGGCGCGCTGGATCGAGCGACGGCTCATGTCCATGCAGGGACTGGCGCTCAGCATGCGTATCGGCATCGCCAAGTTTGCGCAGTTCTTGCTGGTCGCGTTGTCGGTCATGCTCGGCCTGAATGCTTCCGGGCTCGACCTCACGACGCTGACCGTATTCACCGGCGCCATCGGTATCGGTCTGGGCTTCGGCCTGCAGGCGATCGCAGCGAATTTTGTCAGCGGCTTTGTGCTGCTGATGGATCGATCGATCAAACCCGGCGATGTCATCAGCTTCACCGGCGTATCGGGCACGACGACCGAGGGCTTCGGCTGGGTACAGGAACTGCGTGGCCGCTATATCGTGGTACGCGATCGCGACGGGGTCGAAACCCTGGTCCCGAACCAACATCTGATCACGAATCCGGTCATCAACTGGAGCTATACCGACCCGCGGGTTCGACTCAAACTGCCGGTGCGCGTCAGTTACAAGAACGATCCGGAAATCGCATTGGCATTGCTGCTCAAGGCCGCCGAAGGCCAAAAGCGCATCCTGCGCGACCCGGCGCCGGTATCGCGCATGATGGGTTTCAACGACTATGGCTTCGATCTGGAACTGCGTTTCTGGATTGCTGACCCGCAGGAAGGCGTCAACAACGTGCGCTCCGATGTGAACCGTGCCATCTGGCGTGAGTTCAGCCAGCACGGCATTGCGATTCCGGTCGCTCAGCGTGAGGTCATCCTCGAAATGAAGCGCGGGGACGAGTGAGTCTGGTGACGGACTATGGACAGGCGACGGACTACAGGCGACGGGCGACGGCCAGAGACGAGCAGCGATGGCTCCAGGGTGAATAAATCATTTCGGGCTGTAGCCTGCTGGCCGTGTCGTCGTTCATGCTGGAGTCCGAAGAAGACTCGATCATCGTCGCCGCCTCTTCTCTGGCCGTAGCCTGTCGCCTGTAGCCCATAGTCGCCTCCGCCATCC
>JAIBJL010000186.1 GCA_020029545.1 Gammaproteobacteria bacterium | reverse complement strand
CCGGAGCGACACTTGCGTTTGCGTCAGCGTATTGACGCAACTTATGTTCCGTTGAACTCGTGCTTCCGTGAACTGTTCCGCTCCGCGCATCGCGGATGACCTCCGTGCGGCAGATTCTTGCCGTTTTGCACCCGCTGCCAGCAATCTCAAGCGCAGCCGGCAGCCGCTCCAGTGTTGGCCCGGTGTTGGCATCGGTCTTGCTTGGTGAAGATGAGGCAACGAGAACGATCCCTGAAACATGATGATGCGAGCATTTGATGAATTCCCCATCTGCCAGCTGCATGCTGATACCCCGCCGCCCGCTGCGCGCGAACTGCTCGCTCTCATGCACGGCAATTTAGGCGTGGATCAGTCGGCTCTCGCAGGCATGAACGATGCGCAGCTGCTGCGTGCCGCGGACGCGTGCCGCTTTCTATTCAATAACCTGCCCCCAGCAACACTCAAATGGGTGACATCAGTGAGCCCTTGCGGGACTGTGGCCACGAAGCAATGCCAGGGTAGCCGAAGGTACGACGAGAACACCCTGCGTTGACAGCCATTCCGCGAGTCTCGCGTAGAACTATTGTGCAATCCCCACCGCCGCAGGAGTGACGACGCAGGCACGCTCAGAATTCGGCGTACTTGGCTTCGATGATCTCGGCTTCGGCGGCACAACCGATCTCGCGGGACGTATTCGGTCCCGGAAAGAACTGCTCGGTCAGCACTTTGCCTCCCGCGGCCCGCCATCGTAGTGTCGCCACCACCGTCTTGTAGGTGTGCTTGTTGTCCAGCCACAGCCGGCTGTTCTTATCGTCGCAGGCTCCGGCAAAGCGCGTGGCCACAAACGAAGCCGCCGCCGGCTCTTCGGCTGCAAAGGCGACGTCGAATCCGGATGCCAACATCACAAACGAACCAAGCGAGATGGCCGCTACTGTTGTTGAAAGTTTCAAGGTCATTCTCCCGAAAGTCGGTCCTGCCGACCTGTCCCACACGTACCCCGCTGGCGGACCAGCCTTGCATAACCGGGCTCGCGTAACGGAAATATAGCCCTATTTCGGCCACGAGGCATGAATGACCGCGTCCGTGACGCCGGAATCTCGACGCAACGCACGGTTGAGTGGTCCACAGTGCCCCGAAATCAGAACTAGTCAACAGATCTGCTGTGATCGAGGTCCGCCCACGCGCACGACCCTATCTTCTCCGAATCTTCATGGGTCTTCCTGCGGCGTCCCGGAATGAATTCGTGGATTCACTATGGCTAGCCGAGACCAACCATCCTTCCGAAAGCACGCTGGTACGCGCCCTGTCGAGCGCTGAGGTAACGGCACGGGCGGATCGGTACCGATCAGATTTTCCCTGAACGCGAAAATGCGAAATCCCCGGCAGTTCTGGCATAACGCCGCGTAAATCTGTCGTGATTTCGTCAAGTTTCCTTGGCGTCCTCCGCTATCGAACGTATATCGGTCCCCTCGAAAGGTGGGCATTGGAAGCCGTTGACCCTAAGGATTGTGTTCCGGGGGATTGTGTAGCGAGGTTCGGATTTTGCTGTCCGTATTCAAGAAGAGCCAGAAGAGCGGCGTACGCGCCGGTGTCGCCTTTGCCGAAGGCGCCTTTTCGCTTGCTCTGGTGCGACGTGGCGCCGACGCCAGCACTAAGCCTGAGCTCGAGTATTGCGCCACCCAGGAAGTAGCCGCGGGTGCCACCGCGACTCTGACCCAGAATCTCAAGACCCTGCTGGAGAAACTGGGCGCCTCGCGTGCCAGCACCTGCGCCGTAATCGATGGCGATGACTATCAGATTGTGCAGGTCGAAGCCCCCGAAGTGCTGCCCTCTGAAATGCGTGCGGCGATCCGCTGGAAACTGCGGGATGCGATCAGTTTCAACGTCGATGAAGCGGCTGTGGACATCTTCGAAATCCCCGAAACGGTCCGCCGTACGCAGAGCAAGATGCTGTTCGCCGTGGCGGCGCGCGACTCGGCCATTCAACGAGTGTCCGGGACGCTCAAGCCGGCCTCGCGCGGCTTCAATGCCATCGACATTCCCGAGCTATGCCTGCGCAACCTCGCCGCGCTGCTGCCGCAGGATGCGAAGGGTGTCGCGATGCTGGCCATCAATGAAAAATTCGCACAGCTAGTCGTGACACGCCAGGGGATCATGTACCTGACCCGCCGCATCGAATTCGCGCGCGGCGGATTCAATCCGCACGCGCCGCAACACGATGCACTGCAGATCGATGCCGCGTCGCTGGCACTGGAACTGCAGCGTTCGCTGGATTACTACGAGAGTCACTACGACCAGACACCGATCGGCGATCTGGTGATCGCGCCGGCGACCGAGCGAGTGCAGCAATTGGCGACGGGCCTCAAGAACGAGACCAGCCTGCGCATTACCGTGCTCGATGCACACGAACTGTTCACAGTGTACAAGCCGGGGGAAGTCATCACCGACTGGCAGTGCCTCATGGCACTGGGTGCCGCGCTGCGCACCGACATGGCCGGAATCTGACGCCATGCGCCAGCAGATCAACCTGTATCAACCGATCTTCAGCGAAGCGCGCAAACCGCTTTCCGCGCTGACGGTGGCGTCGGTGCTGGCGACGCTGCTGGTCGCCCTGCTGGCGTTCTCGATTCACACGCAGCTGCGAGTGAAAAAGACTGCCGCACGTGTCGAGGTGCTTCGCGCACAGCAGACGGAACAAGAGAACCTGCTCGCCGAGGCCACGGAAGAACATACGAAGCGCTCGAATCCGGCGGCCATTGAAGCACGCGTCAAGCAGCTCGCCGCCTCGCTTGACGAGCGAACGCGAGCCCTGGCGCTACTCAAGTCCGGCGCAGCCGGGCAAACGACCGGCTTTGCGGGGCGCATGGAAGGACTGGCCCGCCGCCATGTCGACGGCCTATGGATCGACAGTCTGCTCATCTCCGGCGCCAACGGCTCGATGAGCATTGCCGGCGCCACGCTGGATGCGGATATCGTGCCGGAGTATCTGCAGAATCTGGCACGCGAACCCGTCTTGAACGGCACCCGCTTCGATGAATTCATGATTGAACGGCCCGTGCGCGCGGCGTTCAAGGCAGAACAGACGGCCGAGGCTGCGGATGCCGGCGTGACGACAGAGAAGCCCAAAGCCGTGGAGCGATTCATTCGCTTCAAGGCGGGCAACAGCGCACTGGCCAGTGCACCGGCAGGTAAGTCATGAAACTACCCGCCAGCCTCGAAAAGAATTTTGCCAAGTTCGACTCCCTGTCGCTGCGCGAACGTGCGCTGGTCGCAGGGGCGGCGCTGATCGCACTGATCATGATTTGGACGCTCGCTGCGTTCGATCCGCTGACCAAGAAGGAGCGCTATCTCAACAGCGAGATCACGACCATCCAGGAAGCGATTGCCACGGCCGTCCAGTCGATGGCGGATCTGGAAACGACCGATCCGACACGCGTGGCGCTGGCAAAGGAAAAGCAGCTGCAAGCGCAATTGCAGGACATCAATGCGCAGCTCGCTTCGCGTTCCGGCGGATTGATCGAACCCGAGCGCATGGTGCAGGTCATCCACGATGTACTGTCGCGGCAACACGGCGTCACTCTGATCAGCCTGCAGAACAAGCCAGTGACCAACCTGATCACGGCAGCTGCACCTCTGGAAGATGGGTCCGATGCGAGCGCTGCAGAACCTACCGAACACGGGATTGAGCCGCCCACCGTCGCCTCCGGGCCCTACGTACATCCCGTCGAACTGATCGTCGAAGGCCAGTACCTCGACGTGCTGCAGTACCTGCGCGCGCTCGAAGCGCTGCCATGGCGCTTCAACTGGAAAGTACTCGAACTCAAGACGACCACGTATCCGCTCAACCGCGTGCGCATCGAGATGAGCACCCTGAGCATGGACAAGGACTGGATCGGCGTCTGAACGCTGACGAGACATCAATGAAAGCCATGACCAATCCCTACCTGGCCGCTGCGCTGCTGTCGATGACAGCACAGGCAGCCAGCGCCGATCGACTTGTCGATCCGACGCGACCCGCCACCGTCAAGGCCGCTGTTGCTGTTGCGAGCGTGAGCCCGGTCAAAGTCGAAGCGATCATGAAATCGGGAAGCAGCCTGCTCGCCATCGTCAACGGCAAGGTCGTGCGCGCTGGCGACTTCGTCGATGGTGTGCGTATCGACGAAGTCAGGAGTGACGGCGTGCGCTACACGCGGGCCGGCCAGGCATCTATCGCCTATGTCGGCAGGCAAGCCATTGACGTGCGGCACAACGTGACCGCCGGCGAGGATTAGAAATGAAATTTTGCAGCCACCCCCTCTCTGCGGCCCGCGCCTTGCAAAGCGCTGTCGCGGTGCTGTCGATCGGCGTCAGCTCCATGAGCGCCGCACAACAGACCACGGGATCGATACCCGTCGAGGCGGCCAAGCCCAACGTGGCTCGACCCGCTGGACCCCGCTTCGATGTGAACGTCAATGAAGCGCCGGCCCGTGCCTTCTTTCTGGGCCTGGTCGACGGCACGAAGCAGAACATGCTCGTCGATCCGCAAGTTTCCGGACGTGTGTCGATGCAGCTCAATCAGGTCACGATCGAAGAAGTGCTCGATGCGGCGCGCGACCTCTACGGCTACGACTATCGACGCATGAGCACCGGCTTCATGATCCTCCCGGCGACGATTCAGACACGTGTCTTCAATCTGAATTATCTCGATCTCGAGCGCTTTGGTGTATCCAACACACGCATCAGTTCCGGCCAGGTGACGCAGAGTCGCAGCGACTCGAGCGGGTCTGGGGGAGCGTCTAGCGGCGGGGAATCTTCGCAAGGCGGGAGCAGCACACAGGTGACCGGCACGGCTGTGCTCACCCGGAGCGACTCTGATTTCTGGAAAGCGATCGAATCTGATCTCCGCGCCATTGTCGGTGGCGCCGAGGCTGTCGGCCGCAGTATTGTGATCAATCGTCAGTCTGGCGTCATCATGGCACGCGCGATGCCGAACGAACTGCGCGACATCAGCGATTACATCTCGCGCACGCAGAACACGGTGACTCGTCAGGTCATTCTGGAAGCGAAGGTGATTGAGGTTGAGCTCAACGACGCTTACCAGGCAGGAATCAACTGGGCGGCGGTTCTCACCGATGGCAGCCGACAGTACACGCTGGGCCAGATGTCACCGCCCGGTGGTTTCGATGGCAACGCGCTCGTGCAACCTAACACCCCACCCATCACTGTCGCGCCAGGAACGACGTACAACGGTTTCACCAACAATCCGCTTGGCGGCGCATTCACGTTCGCCGCGAACTTTGCCGACTTCAACGCCTACATAGAGTTGCTTGGCTTACAGGGTCGTACGCGCGTGCTTTCCAGTCCGCGAGTATCGACGCTGCATAATCAGAAGGCGATTATCAAGGCCGGCACCGATGAGTTCTTCGTAACCGGCGTTCACAGCGACACCACCACCGGGCAGTCCACGACGACGACCGTCGAGTACGAACTGACGCCGTTCTTCTCCGGCGTGGCGCTGGATGTCACGCCGCAGATCAGTGAAGACAATCGGGTTCTGCTGCACATCCATCCGACGATCAGCGATGTCAACGATCAGCAGAAGACGCTCTCGGTCCGTGGCAGCACCGATGTGTTGCCTCTTGCTCTCAGCCAGATTCGCGAATCGGACAGCATCGTCAAGGCGCGCAGCGGACAGGTCATCGTGATCGGTGGCCTGATGCGTGAATCGCGCAAGCGCGATCAGTACAAGATGCCGCTGCTCGGGGACATTCCGGGCCTGGGCCGACTGTTCAGGAGCGAACGGGATCAGACCAGTACGACCGAGTTGGTTATCCTCCTGCGCCCATTGGTCGTGTCGGACGAGGATTGGCCGTCGCTGGTCCAGGAACCGACCGATCGCATGGAACAGCTGAAGAAGGAAGGCAAGCTCTGAGACCTGCGAGGGCAGGCATCGCGAGTCATCCATGAGCGAACAAATCCGCAAAAAGAGGGTCCGCCTCGGCGAGTTGCTGCTCGATCACAAGATCATCACCGAGGAGCAGCTGCAGCAGGCGCTGGCCGAGCAGAAGCGCACCGGTCGTAAGCTCGGTCGCGTACTCACGGATCTGAACCTGGTCCGCGAAGAGCGGTTGAACGAAATTCTCGCCGAGAGTCTGCAGATTCCCTTTATCGACGTGCGCCAACTGACGCTGGATCAGCAAGTCGTACGCATGCTGCCCGAAGTCCAGGCACGTCGATTCCGTGCTCTGGTGCTGCAATCGGACGCCCGCGGTTTGCTGATCGGCATGGCCGACCCGACCGACTTGATGGCCTACGACGAACTCGCGAATCGTCTGAAGCAGCCCCTGCGGCTGGCGCTGGTGAAAGAGTCGGACCTGCTAAAGACCGTCGATATCGTCTATCGCCGTACCGATGAAATCGCCTCGATCGCACAGGAAGTGCGTGAGGAAATGCGCGAAGGCGATATCGATCTGGAGCAGTTGAGCGCCGACGAGAACTCTACCGATGCACCGGTCATCCGGCTCATCCAGAGCATGTTCCAGGACGCCGTCCAGGTGCGCGCCTCCGACCTGCACATCGAACCGGGCGACAACGTGCTGCGCGTGCGTCAACGGGTCGACGGTATATTGCAGGAACACAAGATCGACGGCCGTCGCGTTGCGGGCGCCTTGATCACGCGACTGAAACTGATGAGCGGTCTCGACATCTCAGAAAAGCGCCTGCCGCAGGATGGTCGCTTCTCGCTGAAGGTAAAAGACAAGTCGATCGACGTGCGTTTGTCGACCATGCCAACACAATTCGGCGAATCCGTGGTGATGCGGCTGCTCGATCAGTCAGGCAATCTAATGACGCTCGACAAACTCGGCATGTCGGCGACGATGCTTGATCGGTTTCGCAATCTCATCAGCCGCAGTGCCGGCATGGTGCTGGTCACCGGACCTACGGGTAGCGGTAAGACGACGACCCTGTACTCGGCGCTCAACCACCTCAACACGCCAGATACCAAAATCATTACGGCTGAAGATCCGGTCGAATATCGCCTCGACCGCATCAACCAAGTGCAAGTGAATGCGAAGATCGGCCTGGATTTCGCACGCGTATTGCGCACCACGTTACGACAGGACCCGGACATCATTCTGGTCGGCGAAATGCGCGACCAGGAAACCGTCGACATTGGCTTGCGCGCGGCGATCACCGGACACCTGGTGTTCTCGACACTGCACACGATGAACGCCGTGGCGACAATCCATCGCCTGCTCGACATGGGCGCCGCCGGCTACATGATTGCGGCAGCGGTCCACGGCATCGTGGCACAGCGATTGGTGAGAAAGGTCTGCGACAACTGTGCGCAACCGACCGAACCCGATCCGCAACAGCGCGCCTGGTTGTATTCCCACGTCGACTCGACGGCGCTGGCGCAGATGAACTTCCAGATGGGCACCGGGTGCACTTACTGCAATCTAACCGGCTATCGCGGCCGTTCTGCTATTTACGAGTTGCTCGAACTCGATCGCGAATTATCCGATGCGGTGCGCCGCAACGATTCCATCGGCTTCGCCGAGATCGTACGCAAACGCAAGGACTTCAAGTCGCTCGCGGATGCGGCGCTGGAGCTTGTGAGCACGGGTGTAACCAGCGTTGCCGAAGCCATGGCGATCACCAGCGGCCTGGACGAAAACGAGCCGGAGCTGCCGCAGGTCGACGTCGTATCGCAAGCAGAAACCGATTCGCTGCTCGAAGACGTGCTGAAGTCGGTGAACATCGCATGAACCAGTCTGCTCCGCTCTGGCCGCGGCCCGTGGCCCGTAACCCGTAACCCGTAGCCCGATCACATGCCTGTCTTCACCTATACCGGTCGTTCACGTCGCGGCGAACTCTCAAGCGGCCTCATGGAAGGCGATACGCGCGACAGCATTGCTGCGCGCCTCTTCACCAACGGCATCACGCCGATCGAGATCAAGCCGGCGCAGGAAAAGAACGACGGCGATGTCGCGAAGCTGCTGCGTAAGCTCGGTATCGGCAAACCATCGATCAACGATCTGGTGATGTTGTCACGCCAGATGTACACGATCACCAAGTCAGGCATTCCGCTGCTGCGCGGCATCAAGGGACTCGCCGCATCCACGCACAATGCGATGCTGCGCGAGACACTCGAAGATGTGCTGCAGAACCTGGAAAGCGGCCGAGATCTTGCCGGCAGCCTCGCACGGCATCCGAACATTTTTCCTACTCTGTACGTCAGCATCATCAAGGTCGGTGAAGAGACTGGAACGCTCGATGCTTCGTTCAAGCGACTCGCCGAGTACCTGGCGCGCGATCAGGAGATGAAGGACAGCATCAAAGCGGCAACACGCTACCCGATCATTGTGATGTGCGTAATCGCGATTGCTATCGCGATTTTGACGATGTTCGTGATTCCGAAGTTTGCGCCGTTGTTCAAGGCTCTCGGAGACCACATTCCGTGGCCCACGAAAGTCATCATGGGAGTATCGAGCTTTTCGCAACACAACTGGCACTTTGTAATAGGTGGATTCGTCGCCGCATTTTTTGGCTTCCGGCACTACATCGGAACGGAGAAGGGACGCTTTGCCTGGGATCGTGCACGGCTGAAAATTCCGGCGATCGGCAGCCTCACCCATGAAGGCGTCCTGGCCCGAATTACCCGGTCGTTGGCCATCGCGCTCGGGGCGGGCATGCCGGTGATACAGACGCTCAAGGTCATCGCGAAGTCTGCGGGGAATGAGTACATGGCAGAGCGTGTCGATCGCATGCGCGGTGCCGTCGAACGCGGCGACCCCGTCAGTCAGGCGGCTGCCTCGATCGGAATATTCCCTCCCCTGGTCATTCAGATGATGGCGGTTGGCGAGGAAACCGGCGACCTGTCTGCGCTGCTGGATGAAATCGCGGACTTTTACGAACGTGAAGTCGATTTCAAGCTGAAGAATCTGAGCGCCGCGATCGAACCCATCCTGGTGGTTGCCGTCGGCGGCATCGTCTGCGTCCTCGCGCTAGGCGTCATGCTTCCGATGTGGGAAATGATATCCAAGGTCGGCAGCGGCGGAGGCTGATACGGGTTACTCGTTGCGTCTTCAACAGCGACGCACCGCTCATCAGGAAAAGTCTGAGTTAGTGATCGCGCTCACGGTTCAG
>JAIBJL010000185.1 GCA_020029545.1 Gammaproteobacteria bacterium | reverse complement strand
TGCGAGAAATATCCTGGTTTGCTTTATTGCTCTGCAGTGGGCGCTGTCGGCCTCCACCTGCCACGCACTCGCCATCGAAGAGGCAACCATCGCCGATATCCAGGCGGCGTATCGCGAAGGCCGCATGACGGTGCAACAAGTGATCGAAGCGCACTTGTCGCGCATCGACGCTTACGATCAGCGCGGTCCGCTGATCAATTCGCTGATCACGATCAATCCCAAGGCGATCGAGGAAGCCAAGGCGCAAGACGCGCGACTCGCTGTTGCCAAGGGAAAACTGCCGGGACCGTTGTTCGGCATTCCTGTCATCGTCAAGGACAATCTCGATGTCATCGGCATGCCGATGACCTCCGGTTTTCAGGGTTGGAAGAATTACTATCCCACCCAGGACGCACCGCTGGTGGCAAGGATCAAGGCTGCCGGCGGCATCATCATCGCGAAGGCATCGCTGTCCGAGTTTGCGCGCGGCGGCGGCGACAACATCAACTCCGTGCTCGGCGGCTTCGCCCGCAACCCCTACAACACGGCATTTGCGACCGGTGGATCTTCCGGCGGAACCGGTGCCAGCCTCGCTGCGAATTTCGGCGTGGTGGGCATCGGCACCGATACCGGCGGTAGCGTGCGCATGCCGGCGGCGCACAATGCGCTGGCGGGATTGCGTCCGACGGTCGGATTGGTGTCACGCACCGGCCTCGTGCCGCTGAATTCAGTGCGCGACACCGCGGGCCCGATGGCGCGTAACGTCACGGACATGGCCATACTGCTGGATGTGATCGTGGGCGCCGATCCGCAGGACGTTGCCACCGCACGCAGCGCCGGACATATCGCGAAAAGTTACGCGAGCGTGCTGCGCAAGGATGGACTGCGCGGTGCGCGACTCGGCGTGCTGCGCCAGGTCTTCAACGACAAGGTGGCCGACCCTCGTATCATCGCGAACTTCGATAAGACTCTCGCTGAGCTGCGGGCCGCGGGTGCCGACATCATCGATCCGTTGATCGTGCCCGAACTGGACACCATTCCGCGTCCGCCGCAGACACAGGCACGGTTCAAGGACGACCTCACGAAGTTCATCGCCACGCATCCCGGCATTCCCTACCCGTCGGTGCAGGCGATTGCGGATTCGCACCTCGTGCACCCATTGCATCAGCAGGGCATGGAAGCTGCCGCCGCCGCCAAGCCCATCGCTCAGGATCAGGAGACAATCGAGGGTGCACGGAACGAGGAGCGTTATCGCCAGGCCTTCACGGCAGCCATGAACGCTGCCAAGGTCGACGCGCTGGTGTTCCCGACGTGGGCGCAGCTCCCCGCCATCAATGGCGATCGCAACACGCAGATCGCGAGCGAACCGAAACCCGGTCGCGATGGCGCGCCCACGCGCCTGGGCAGCAGCCTTACTTTCGTGGGCAGCATGCTGCAGTGGCCGGCGCTGTCCGTGCCGAATGGGTTTCTTGGCGAAGGGCTGCCCGTGGGACTGCAGATTCTCGGGCGGGCCTGGGATGAGACCAAGATCATTCAGTATGCGTATGCTTACGAACAGGCAACGCACTATCGCCGACCTCCGGCGAGTACACCGCCGCTCTCGTTCAATGCGGCGGGACCGTCGTCGATCGCCACTGGAAGATGAAGCTACTCACTTCTCATCTCAGAACTCCGCCCGCGCTCCGATGTGATAGCTGCGCCCGGCAAGCGGCGCGATGTCCTTGAGCGGCGATGCGTGCTGGCGCGCATCTTCGTCCAGCAGGTTGGTCCCCTTCACGAACAGGAACACGCTGGTGCTGGCCAGCGGCAGGCGATAGCTCGCGTCGGCATCGACCATGGTGAAGCTGTCGCTGGGTAGTTCGTTCGCCGCTATCTTGTCCTGCTTGGCGTAGTAGAACGCCTGCGTACCCAAGTGCCACGGACCGGCATCGTAGTGCAGCCCGGCGCCGAAGCGCAGCGGCGGGATCTGCGGCAAGTCATTGCCATTGTCGAGTTTGCCGCGCACATAGTCGGAAGCGAGCCGCAACTCCAGGTGGCGGTCGATCCCCGCGATCGATGTGTCGAGCAGGGGAATATTCACTTCCGCCTCGAAGCCGTGGAACGTCGCGCCGCCCTGCAGGTACTCGAATACCTGAAACGCTTCGCCTTCGCCGCCATCCTTGAATACCCCCGTGGGATTCTCATAGATAAAGTTGCTGTAGTCGTTGTAGTACGCGCTCACCAGCCAGCGAACGCCGTCGCCTTGATGGCGCAGGGTCAGGTCGGTCGTGATGGCGGTTTCCTTGTCGAGATGCTCATCGCCGGTTTCGAAGCGCCGCGCAGCGACGTGCGGCGCGTCCGGATTCGCGTACAGCTCGGTGGCCTGCGGATTGCGCTGCGTACGCGTGACATTCAATGCCAATGCGTCGTCGCCGGTGAACTTCCAGATCGCTCCGGCCGACAGATTGATGGCAGTGCGGTCGTAGTTCGACAACCCGGTGCCGGGTTGCACGTCGATCTGTTGGTTCTCGGCTCGGCCGCCGAACTCGAACGTCCAGTCATCGAAATGACGTTCTTCGAAAGCGAATACGCTCGTCATGCGCGTCGTGGAAGCGGGTACGAAGGCTTCATCGCCGATGGCTTCGAAATCGATGTTGGTGTATTGCAGCCCGGTGGTGCCGCGCCAGCCATTGTCGAATTGATGATCTGCGGTCAGGCGGGTGTCGTAGGCCTGCTGATTGAACGTGGTGCCGGGCTCGCCCGGTGCTTCGAATTCGGTATGGGTATAGTCGTTGTAGGAGCCGCTCAGGTGCACGGTTTGGAACGGGCCGGTGTCCAGGTCCCATTCCAACTTGCCGTCGTAACGATCCTGCTGCATGTCGATAAAGGCTGTTGCTTCGCCCGGGATGCCGTATACCGAGTCGTAACGGCTGTACGAAAGGCCGCCGTGCATTGCCTCGCCGATCCATGACGCGCCGAAGGCACCGCCATGCGAATCGCTGGCGGTATTCGGAATTTTGCCGCGGACATCGTCCGGCGTTTCGCCGGACTCGAATAGCTCGCGACGCAGTGCATCGGACTGCGTGAAGCCGGGAATCTCGACATTGTCCGTTTCGCGATCGAAGTAGTCGGCGTGCCATGCCACGCTGCCGAAGCCACCGTCGAGACTGAGCGCGCCGGTGCGCTCGTTCGATGCCGAATCACGGCGCAGCTCAACGGCGCCGCTCAGCGGCTTGTCGGGTAACGCCATCGGCACTCGATTGCTGACTACATTGACCAGACCGCCCGCAGCGCCGCTGCCATAGAGCAGCGCTGCCGAGCCCTTGAGGATTTCCAGCTGCTGTGAGACGACCGACTCCAGGGTGACCGCGTGATCCTGGCTCAGTCCCGACACGTCGAGCGAGGCAAGACCATCCTGCAGCGTCTGCACGCGATAGCCGGCTTGCCCGCGAATGACCGGTCTGCTGGCCGTGGGCCCGAAATAGGTGGAACTGACGCCTAGTTCGGTGGAGAGCGTTTCGCCGAGACTGCCGGCGATCTGGCGGCGCAGTTCGTCGCCGGCGACCACGGTGGTGGGTTGCGCCACATCGAGCGGATTTTCGCGCAGGGCGGTGGCGGTGACGACAACTTGTTCGACTTTTGATTCCTGGGCGGGGACGGATAATGGGGCAGCAGACAGCATCGCGAATAACGCGATGCGCGGAGCATCACTGGAGCGCATGATTAGGTATTCCTGAAAAAATGATCTCGGGTGCTGCCTGCCGTGATGGACGCAGATGGCAGCAAAGCCCCGACGTCGCGCGGGCAGCGTCAGGGTTCGAGGCGACGTTTCAGGAAACGGGCGGCGCGCGGGGTTGCGTGTAGGTGGGTACGGAACGCGAGACGACGGTGATCGGTGCAACGGCCAGCCGTTCGACTGCATAGGCGGGAACAATGGCCAGCGGACGGTCCGCTGGCGCGGGCGTCATATTGTCAAAACTGATGCAGTAACCGCACGGCGCGCTATGGAGCTGGCTGGCCCGGCTGGCCTCATGGCGATGCGTGACCTGCGCAATCGAGTTCAGCGCGAACGCCAGCATCAGGCTGGCGAGGGCGACGCGTAGCCAGCGAGGCGGATTGCGCGCTAAATGCAGCAAAGACATGGAGCGTCAGTCAGCGGTGGTCAGGACAAGTTCCCACAGAGTAGAGTCAGCAGCGTCCCAATGTAAAGTGTACGAGCCGTTCTTGCGCGCTGCGATGGTCGGACACGCGTACTGTCTGCCACGCCGGCCGGGAGTCCATCGCTGGTATGCGGATGCTCATTTAGGCCATAATCGACTCGGACTCATCGTTGTCGGATCACTCGTATCATTTAGCTCATTTAGCTGGGTTCATCATCGAAAGCAGTTTGCACAAGCGCCAACGCCGGTTCCGCCGCCGATCCTGTGTTGCGGATCGCGACCCAGCGCGCCATATCCCGTCGTTGCTCACCGCCATCTCATGCTCAATTCACGCTCGTGGACGCTGATGTCGGCAATTGAGTGCTGTCACTGTGCGTGACGCGGCCCGTGTGCCCGCCAAGCTGACCGCGGTGCAATGAAGGTCAACGGCGATCATCTCGCGGGCCAGCTGTCGCGCAGTCTGGCATCGATCTATCTCGTGGCTGGCGATGAACCGCTGCTCGTCAACGAAGCAGCGGATGCGATTCGCGCTCGTGCACGTACCGAGGGCTTCGCCGAACGCGAGTGGCATATCGTCGAGCGCGGCTTCGATTGGCAGGCGCTGCTGGCCGAGAGCCGCGCGATGTCATTGTTCGCGCAGCGCAAGATCATCGAAATCCGCATGGCCAATCCAACGCCGGGCGAGCAGGGGGCCAACGCCATCATCGAACTGGCATCAAAGCCCTCGCCGGATAACCTGGTCCTGATCCTGACCGGCAAGATGGACGGGCGCGTACAGAGCTCCAAGTGGGTGAATGCGATCGACAAGGCCGGCGCCGTCGTGCAGGTGTGGCCGGTGGATTTGCCGAAATTGCCGGCGTGGATCCGCGAGCGTCTGTCGCGTCACGGACTCAAGGCCGAACCGGCCGCTGCGGCGCTGCTCGCCGAGCGTGTCGAGGGCAATCTGCTCGCTGCCCATCAGGAAGTGGAGAAGCTGGCGCTGTTGCTGCCGAAGGGCGAAGTCACGGCGGAAACCGTCATGGATGCTGTCGCGGACAGCGCGCGCTACGACGTGTTGCAGATCGGGGAGGCGGCCATGCGTGGCCAGACGGCGCGCGCGTTACGCATTCTCGAAGGCCTGCGCGCCGAAGGTGTCGATGCGACGCTCGCTCTCTGGGCAGTGAATAAGGACCTGCAGTGGATACTGCGAGCGCAGTATCTGATGCAACAGGGACAGCATGCCGATGCGGCAATGAATTCGATCTATGTGTGGCGTCCGCGGCAGGCAGCAATGAAACAGGCGCTGTCGCGACTGCGTCCGGCACTCACCCGTGCGCTGATTCTCGATGCCGAACGCGTCGATCGCGCTATCAAGGGTGTGCTGCAGAGCGATCCCTGGGTCGAGCTGGAAGCGCTGGTCGCGCAACTGGCAGGCGTTTCACTTTCGCGACGACGTGCGGCATGAATCCTATTGGCATCTTTGGCGGTACATTCGATCCGATTCATTTCGGTCATCTGCGCACGGCATTTGAACTGTTGCAGGAACTGCGTCTGGCCGAGGTGCGGTTCATGCCGGCTGGCAATCCGCCGCATCGCGAAGCGACGGTTGCAAATTCGGAGCTGCGCCTGCAAATGGTGCAGGCGGCGACGCAAGGCCAGCCCGGCTTTGTCGTGGACGATCGCGAGATCCGTCGCGAAGGCCTGTCGTATTCGGTCGACACGATGCGTACATTGCGCGCCGATTTTCCCGATCGTTCGCTGTGCCTGATCGTGGGCATGGATGCATTTCTCGGCCTGCCGAAATGGCATCAATGGCGTGATCTGTTGGAGTTGGTGCATGTGGTGGTCGCGCATCGCCCGGGCTGGCGGGCCCCGACCTCGGGGCCGCTCGGCGAACTGCTGGTCGATCGCGGTACCGGTCGTATCAACGATCTGCATGAGGCGCCGGCCGGTTGCATTTTCATTCACGCCGGCACACAGCTCGAGATTTCATCGACGGAGTTCCGCAAGCTGGTGGCGGCCGGACGCGATCCGCGTTTCCTCATGCCGGATGCGGTCCGTTCGATCATTCAACAGACCGGGTGTTACCGTTCCACGAGGTGAGCATGGCTGAAAAACGCAGCAAGACGTCCCGTTCTTCCGGCGCGAAAGCGCCCGCCAAGGCCACCAAGCCTCGAACAGCGTCCAGGCCCGCTGCCACGAACAAGGTGGCGAGTCGTAAGACGGCCAGCAGCACAGCGACCGGCAAGCAGCAGGTGAGTGCTCCCGCGAAGCAAGCGCGGCGCAAGCTGGCGGCGGTTGCAGATGTCGCCAAGGTGACCAGGCGCGCGGTCATCGGTCCGCTGCAGGTAGTGGAGCAAGCGCTCGACGATCTGAAGGCCGTCAACGTGCGCGTACTCGATGTGCGCAAGCTCACCGATGTCGCCGACACCATGATCATTGCCAGCGGTACTTCCGACCGGCATGTGCGCTCGATCGCCGATCGCGTCGTCACCGATGCGAAGAAGGCCGGTTACCGTCCCGTCGGCGTGGAGGGCGAACGCGATGGCGAATGGGTGCTGGTCGATCTGCAGGACGTGATCGTGCATATCATGCTGCCGCGCATTCGCGAGTTGTATCGCCTGGAAAATCTCTGGGATGTGAGCGCCGCGCGGCGCGAAGCCGCCGAGCGCAGCGCCTGATCGCCTGGTGAGATCAGGCCGGTGCGACTCACGCTCATTGCCGCAGGCACACGCTTGCCGGGCTGGGTCAACGAAGCCTATGACGACTACGCCACCCGACTGAGTGGCGAGTACAAACTCGAACTCAAAGAAATCGCCCTGGGCCAACGTAGCGGCGGCAGTACGCAGCAGGCAACGGCCAAAGAAGGCGAACGCATGCTCGCTGCGCTGCCATCCGGCGTTTATCTCGTTGCTCTGCAAGTGGGTGGTCGCACTATGAGCAGCGAGCAGCTCGCGCAGTTTCTACAGGCGCGCGCTCGCGATGGTCGCGATGTCGCCCTGTGTATCGGCGGTCCCGACGGCCTTGCTCCTGACGTGGATGCACGCGCAGATTTCCGCTGGTCGCTGTCGGCGCTGACCTTGCCGCACGGACTCGCGCGCGTGATCGTTGCCGAAGCGCTCTACCGCGCCGTGAGTATTACGAAGGGGCATCCGTATCATCGCGCCTGAACGGCGCGGCAACGGGCAACGGGCGACGGGCTACGGGCTACGGTCAGAGCGGAGATGGCTCTGGCTTATCCGTTCGCATGAAGCTGTCGGGTGGCTGAAGAACGATGGCAGATTCGCGGCTCATTCCGGCCGTAGCCCGTCGCCCGTCGCCGGTAGCCAGCTGCGCAGCAGCTCTTCACACCTTCATTTTCGCAAGCTCCGCCAGCGCCGCTGCCGCAGTGGGGAAGCGATCCTGCGGATTTTTCGCGAGCAGTCCTTCGACCAGTCCCTGGAAGCGACTGAGTTCGGCGGGCAGTGTGGGAATCGGATTGTTGCGGTGTGCGTGAATGACGGCGACGACCGAGCTGCCGCGAAACGGTCGGGTGCCGGTCAGCATTTCGTAGAACATGATGCCGAGGCTGTACAGGTCGCTGCGTTGGTCGACTGGGCTGCCTTCAGCTTGCTCGGGGCTGATGTAGTAGGGCGAGCCGCGGATTTCACCGGCGCTCGTCAGCATCGTGCCGCTGTCGACCGTCTTCGCCAGACCGAAGTCGATCAGCACGATACGGCCGTCGGGTCGCATCATCACATTGGCGGGCTTCAGATCGCGGTGACACAGGCCGGCGCCATGTACCGCGACCAGCGCGCCGCAGACCTGCACGAAAATATCGACGCTGTCGTGCACCGTCATCAGATTGCGAATGCGCAGTTCGAGGCTGCCGCTCGCAAAGTACTCGGTGACAATGTAATGAAAGTCCGGACCGTGACCCCAATCGTAGATATCGATGATGGCCGGATGACTGATGCTCGTCAGTACCAGTCGTTCACGTTCGAAGCGCTGCACCTCACCTTCGTCGGCAGCATGCGGACCCACGCGCAGTACTTTGACGGCGACGTTCTGCTTCAGCTCACCCGAGTGAGCCACATAAACTTCGGAGCGTGCCGAGCGTGCAATCGTTTGCAGGAACTTGTAGCCCTCGATCACAGGAAACTGTCGGCGATCGGGCACCGCGCGGTTGCGTCTATCGACCTTGTTCGTCATCGGCGTTCAGCACTCCTGGCGGCGGCGGTAACGCGGGCGTTCTCACCGTTCGGTCCATCGCTGCCTCGACATTCTTCGAAGCTGTGCAACCGGGTTGATTGTCACGATTCGGTCACACGGGCACAGTGGGGCACCGATATCATCCCCGGCACCGTAAAGGAGCAAGGGTGCTTCCGCCACGGACTGTGTCACGATTCGCCTGAACGAACTTCACAGGTTTTGCCTGCGCGTGAATGCGTGCTCGAGCGCCTATCATGACGAACCCCGCTCAGGGAAGACAGTCCAGCGTTGCGGAGTGCCATGGAGTCGAGTTCGTCCGATGCGTCGTTGACGCTAGATATCACAGGCCAGTTGATCCGTATGTCTTTGCGGGGCGAACTCACCCTAGAGCGTCTGACCGCCGCCATGAATGCCGTCGCCAGGGATCAGCGTTATCGCCATGGCATGCATGCCATCGCCGATTTCCGCGAATGCACCGGTCACTGGGATTATTCCGAAATGCAACGCTTCCGCGACTACTTAGTGCGAATCGGCGGTTCGCGTCCCTGTCGCTGGGCGGCGGTCGTGCGCCCCGGTAGACTCGAAGCTGTCGCCCACCTGGTGATCGTGATCAGCGAAGCGGTGGGTGCCAGCATCGCCATGCGATTGTTCGACGACATGCACAGCGCACAGCGCTGGATCGACGGCGAGGACGAATAAAACGCGACTCGGGCATGGCGCTGCGCAGTCCTGCTGCGCGCAAGCCCTGGGTGTCCATCCATGGCCACCCGCTCGGCGGAGCGAAGCGATGCTTCGCTGCAAGACACCGCCGAGCCCTGCCACTCGTGACCTACAAGGATGTAGGGAATGCCGAGCTGTGTCGGGAACACAG
>JAIBJL010000507.1 GCA_020029545.1 Gammaproteobacteria bacterium | reverse complement strand
CGGCAGCGTCGGCGCCGTCCCGCCCCTTCACAACGCCGTGTCTGCCCGCAATTCCGCCCGGAAAAAACGGGGTGCGCCCGCCATGGGCCAGCGGGTCGCTCCGCCGCGCATGTGTGTTAGCATTCTGCGCCCAAAATACGCAACTTTCCCGGAGTCGGTCGATGTCGACAGTGCTCAAGCTCAATGTGCCCCCGCAAGGGCAGAAGATTTCCATCAAGAACGGCAAGCTCGTTGTGCCCGATCAGCCGATTATTCCCTTCATCGAAGGCGATGGCACCGGCCCCGATATCTGGCGCGCCTCAGTGCGGGTGCTGGACGCCGCAGTCGAAAAGGCCTACCAGGGCAAACGCAAAATTCAGTGGATGGAAGTGTATGCGGGTCAGAAGTCGAACGACCTGTTCAACACCTGGCTACCGGATGAAACGGTGGCGGCCTGCCGCGAATATCTCGTGTCGATCAAGGGGCCGCTGACCACGCCGATCGGTGGCGGCATTCGCTCGCTGAACGTCGCGCTGCGCCAGATGCTGGACCTGTACGTCTGTCTGCGCCCGGTACGCTGGTTCAAGGGCGTGCCTTCACCGGTCAAGGCGCCCGAGAAAGTCGACATGGTGATCTTCCGCGAAAACACCGAAGACATTTACGCCGGCATCGAGTTCGAAGCCGGCACGCCGGACAACAAGAAGTTTCTGGATGCCTTCAAGGAAGCATTCCCGAAGCAATACGCCAAGATCCGCTTCCCGAACACTTCGGGCATCGGCATCAAAGCCGTGTCGCAGGAAGGCACCGAGCGCCTGTTCCGCGCCACCGTCGAATACGCCATTGCCAACAAGCGCAAGAGCGTGACGATCGTGCACAAGGGCAACATCATGAAGTTCACGGAAGGCTCCTTCCGTAACTGGGCCTACGCGCTGGCGGAAAAGGAATTCGCCAATCAGGTGTACACCTGGGAGCAGTGGGAACGCACCAAGGCTGCCAAGGGCGAAAAGGCCGCGAACGAAGAACAGGATGCGGCGAAGAAGGCCGGCAAGATCATCATCAAGGACGCGATTGCCGACATCACGCTGCAGCAGGTGTTGACGCGCGCCGAGGAATTCGACGTCATCGCCACGATGAATCTGAACGGCGACTACCTGTCGGATGCGCTCGCCGCCCAGGTGGGCGGTATCGGCATTGCACCGGGCGGCAACATCAACTACCTGACCGGTCATGCGGTATTCGAGGCGACCCACGGCACGGCACCAAAGTACGCAAATCTCGACAAGGTGAATCCGGGCTCGGTGATCCTCTCGGGCGAAATGATGCTGCGTTACATGGGCTGGACCGAAGCGGCCGATGCCATCATCACGGCGATGGACAAGGCGATCGGCCAGAAGGTCGTGACTTACGACTTCGCGCGACTCATGGAAGGCGCCAAGGAAGTGAAGTGCAGCGAGTTCGGAGATGTCTTGATCCGCAATCTCTGATCGCAGTGCAAGCGAAGTAACGACGCAAACGGGGCAACAGTGCCCCGTTTTCGTTTGGTGGCTTGAGAGAGGCTGTGGGCTGTAGCCAGAGAGGAAACAGAACGTGAGCTCAGAATCTGAGGCACCACCCAAGGCGCATACGGTCGTGACGTCTCCTCCGCAGGCTGACCTACAGGGAAGTGGGGAATGCCGAGCTGTGTCGGGAACACAGCCGGCTGACCCACAGGGAAGTGGGGAATGCCGGACTGTGTCGGGAACACAGCCGGCCGACCTACAGCCTACAGCCTACAGCCTACAGCCTAGCGACAGTCCCCTGTCGCGCGATGAACTCGTCGAACAGTGCGCCTCGGCGCTGGTTCGCGCCTTTGCCGACTACAACAACGAATTTCGCGTCGTCACCCGGCGTGCACCACAGCGCTTTGAAGAGCGCGACTGGCGCGCCAGCCTGCGCGATGCGGTGGACCGCATCGAACTGTACGACCGATTTGTGAACCGGGCCGTGCTGCAGATGCGCGCGAAACTCGGTGAAGACGCCGCCGAACGCGCGATATGGAGCTCGGTCAAACGGCGCTTCACCGAACTGATTGAAGTATTGCCTGACCGGGAATTCGACAAGACCTTCTTCAACTCGGTAACGCGACGCACATTCGGCACCGTCGGCACGGACGCAGCCGTCGAATTCGTGGCTCTCGATCTCGATCCCATCGGTTCGATTACCAGCGCGATCGAGACCAATATCTACCTGAACCGCGGCTCGCTCGAATGGCTGTTCGAAGAAGTGCTGGCCGATTTTCGTTTCCGCACGCCGTACCTGGATTTCGACCGTAGCATTCGCATCATCACCGCCGAGGTACGCGCACTGTGCGAGGCGGATGCCGATGCATCGCGCCCGCCCCTGCAGGTCGAACAGATCGAGTTCATTCACACCGTGTTCTATCAGATGACGCGTGCCTATCTGATCGGTCGCATCTCCGGAAAAGGTTGGATGCGACCGTTCGTACTGGCGTTCAAGAACTCCGACAGCGGCGTACTCATCGACGCGGTGATGATGGATGAAAGCTCGGTCAGCATCCTGTTCAGCTTCACTCGTTCCTATTTCAATGCCGATCTCGCGCATGTCGGCCAGGCCATCGTGTTTCTCAAGAGCATTCTGCCGCGCAAGCCAGTGAGCGAACTCTATACGGTGCTGGGACGCGCCAAACAGGGTAAGACCGAGCGCTACCGCGAACTCTTCAAGCATCTGCAGAAAAGCGACGACCAGTTCGTGCATGCACCCGGTGACCGGGGCCTGGTCATGATCTGCTTCACCCTGCCCTCGTTCGACGTGGTGTTCAAGATCATTCGCGATCGCTTCGCATATCCGAAGAACGTCCTGCGCGAGGAAGTCCTGCAGAAGTACGAACTGGTGTTCAAGCACGATCGTGCCGGCCGCCTGGTCGACGCGCAGGAATTCAAGCGCCTGAAATTTCCGCGCACGCGCTTCTCGGAGGCGGTGCTCGAAGAACTGAGAAACGAAGCGGCCAACACCGTGCACTTCGAGAATGGCGAGCTCGTCATCGACCATATGTACATCGAACGCCGCATGACGCCGCTCAATGTCTACATTCGCCATGCTTCACGCGAGAGTGCGGAGCTTGTGGTACTCGACTATGGGCAATGCATCCGCGACCTGGCGGTCACGAATATTTTTGCCGGCGACCTGCTGCTGAAGAATTTCGGCGTCACGCGTCATGGCCGCGTGATCTTCTACGACTACGACGAGTTGTGCCCCGTCACCGACCATCCAGTTTCTCGGCTTCGATCAGCATCTCAAGAAAGTCTTCATGCATGTCCATGGCGAGATCATGACAGCCGAATGGTGGCGTGGCATTCAGCAGCGCCTGCAGGAAGGCGACGTGCTCGAAGTCCTGCCGTATCACCGTCACCGCGTGCGTCCATTCAGCAGTGAGTATCCACGACCGAGTCTTTGATCCTTGCTATTGCGGGAACAGCTGCTGGAACGCCGCATTGTCGCCGACCCCGCCCTCGAGCGAGACGTGCCGATCGACATCCAGCTTGAAAATCTCGATCGCGTTCCGGAACCTCGCGCTGTCCTTCGGGTTGCGAACGAGACCCTCTTCCACACGCGGAGAATAGAGATCCGAATTGATCAGGATCTTTTCCGCCGGCAGATAGACGATGAGCATGTCCGCCGCATGATCCAGCCCCCTGATCGCGTAGA
>JAIBJL010000506.1 GCA_020029545.1 Gammaproteobacteria bacterium | reverse complement strand
CCAGCTTGTTGCGCGTCGAATACTCGATGTTGATGCGCTCGATGCCGGCGCTGTATTCATCCAGGCGCTCCAGCGGGATGACCACGTCCTCGTTGACCTTGAAGGCATTGGTGTGAGAGGCGATCGCCGCGGTACGCGCGCGGTCCGCCCAGAACTGCCGGCGCGCCTCGGCGCTGACGGCGATGAAGCCCTCGGCGCCGCGCTGGTTGGCCATGCGCACCACGGTCGAGGCGGCGTCGGCGACGGCCGTCTCGTCGTCGCCGGACACGTCGATCAGCAGCACCATCTTGGGCAGCTCGCGCCGCGCCGCCTTGCTGCTGTACTTGACGGCCCGGACATAGCGTTCGTCCATATGCTCCATGCCGGCCAGCAGCACATCCGGCCGGGCATCCAGGTAGTGCCGGGTTTCCACGATGGCCGGGACCGCGAGACGCAGGTCGGTGCCGAAAAACTCCAGGCAGATCGTGCGCGTGAACTCCGGCATGCGATGCAGGATGAATTCCGCCGAGGTGATCAGGCCGTCGCAGCCTTCCTTCTGGATGCCCGGGATACCCGCGAGGAACTTGTCCGTCACGTCCTTGCCGAGGCCCGGCTTGCGCAGGGAGCGCCCCGGCACACGGATGATTTCCGGTTCCCGCAGCGGCTGGTCCGGACGCCGGTCGTAGCGCGTTACCCGGAATTCGACTTGCTCCTGTTCGTGGATCTTGCCCAGGTTGTGGTTGAGCCGCTCGACCTCCAGCCAGTTGCCGTCCGGCGCCACCATGCGCCAGGAGACCAGATTGTCGAGCGTCGTGCCCCAGAGCACGGCCTTCTTGCCGCCGGCGTTCATGGAGACGTTGCCGCCGATGGTCGAGGCATCCTGGGAGGTCGGGTCCACCGCGAACACATAGCCGTTGCGCTCGGCATGTTCGCCCACCCGGCGGGTTACCACGCCGGCCCCGGCGCGGAGGGTCGCCACCGGTCCGCTCACGCCGGGCAGCTCCTTCAGGCGGATTTCTCCCAGGGTTTCGAGCTTTTCGGTGTTGATCACGGCGGAATCCCCGTGCAGCGGCACGGCGCCGCCGTGGTAGCCGGTGCCGCCGCCGCGCGGAATGATCGTCAGCCCGAGCGCGATGCAGGCCCGCACGATGTCGCGGGTTTCCTGTTCCGTGTCCGGGCTGATCACCACGCAGGGCATCTCCACGCGCCAGTCCGTGGCATCGGTGGCATGGGAGACGCGCGCCAGGCCGCTGAAGTCGATGTTGTCGCGGCGCGTGATGCGCCCCAGGCGTTGGCGGATCCGCCGGCGCAGCTCCCGGGTGCGCGGATACCCGTCGGAGAAACCGCCGACGGCCTTGCGGGCGGCGGCCGCGAGCTGCAGGGCATCGGCATTGCCCTCGGCCCGTGCCACGACCTGATCGAGGCGATGGTGCATCGCCCCGATCAGCGCTTCCAGGCGTTTCCGGCTCGACAGCAGGTCGTCCTGGATATAGGGGTTGCGGTCCACCACCCACAGGTCACCCAGCACCTCGAACAGCATGCGCGCCGACCGCCCGGTCACCCGGGAGGCGCGCAGCCGGTTGAGCAGGTCCCACATCGCCTCCCCGAGGTAGCGGATGACGATTTCCCGGTCGGAAAAAGAGGTGTAGTTGTAGGGTATTTCGCGGATGCGTTCGGACATGGGGAGGATGGGCTCTGCGGGGCAATCAGGGATAATGGTAGCGCTATCTTACCAGCCCCGCTGGTCGCCGACTAAGCGCTAATTGACGTCTGTTCCTGATGAAATGAACTCACCGCAGAGGCGCCAAGGACGCAGAGAAAATGATTGCGCTTGTTTTCATGGTTCTTCCGTGTCTTTCCGTGTGCTTCCGTGGCTATTACGCCGGTGCGCACGGCGCACCCTACGCATAATATTTGGGTCTATCCGGATCTCGCAAGGGATAACAAGTAGTTGAATGGCCATAGATTCATCTGTACTTTTGATGGTGCAAACCTATACAAGAGACAGAGGAAACAGAATCTATGGCCACAACAAGCAAGGTTATCGGAAAGCTACTGAAGTTCAAAGGGTTCAAAGCAGTAAATCTGGCATTCAAGAGAGACAAGGAACTGCATATAGCCGTCAAGCCGTTCAAGAACGGCTGTCAATGTTCGCAGTGCGGGCGACGCGGCAAGATAGTGAGGATACGACCGGAGGTGCGCTGGTGGAGGGATACTCCCGTCGGTGGTTGGACGGTGTGGTTCATGTCCGCTCCTCGAGAGATCCACTGTCCAACCCACGGACGTGTTGAGGAACGGCTGCCCTGGGCCGACCAGTATGCTCGCGTGACCTATCGCTATGAGTACGTAATGTTGCGTTTCTGCCAGATGATGACGCAGAAGGCCGCCGCCGGGCTATTGCACATAGCGGCTTCAACGCTCTCGGATCAGCTTCATCGATGCATCAAGCGCATCCGTGCTGATCACAGGATACGAGGCCTGAGAACCATAGGGATCGACGAGATATCGTATTGCAAGGGACACAAGTATGCCACGCTGGTTTACGATCTGGAGCGTTCCGTTGTGCTGTGGGCTGGAGAGGGAAAAGGAAGGACAAGCATCGACAAATTCTTCGATACCATGCTCAGTGATTATCAGAAACAGCAGATCACAGCAGGCTGTTGTGACATGAGCGATGCTTACATCGGTGCTATCACTGCGCATTGCCCCAATGCTGCTCTGGTCCTGGATCGATTTCACATCGTGAAGGCGTTGAACGGCGCTGTCGATGAGGTTCGCAAAGAGCAATGGCGAGAGGCCAACGTCAATGATCGTAAGGCGCTTAAGGGGCTACGATGGCTTCTGTATCGCCATTCCTCTACTCGCTCCAGAAAGGATACCTGCACACTTAGATCTCTGGATAAAGGCAACCGGCGAATCTACAGAGCATGGCGCCTGAAAGACGAGTTTGAACGTTTCTGGAACTACACTGCACGATGGGCTGCGGAACGATTCCTCAAGGGTTGGATGACAGCTGTAAGGAGAAGCCGCTTGGAGCCAATGAAAAAGTTCGTGGAGACCATACAACGGCACTACGATGGAATTCTGGCATTCATCGACACGGGCCTGACAAACGCAATTGCCGAAGGCATCAACCGCACATTCCATCGAAATTTCGTACAGTATGAACGCACCTGAAATCGCTATATAGCCAGACCAGCGGTAATGATCATGCGTTGCGAATTCCGGATATAGCCTTTTTCTTCCATGGTCAACGGATAATTCACGAGTGATGAAGGGCCATGCGCCCTGCCGCCACGCGGCGACTTTACGACTCTCAAGCTGGATAAAGAACAGTACGTAATAAGTGACCAACCCGCGCAGCGTCAGTACTTCCACCGTGAAAAAGTCAGTCCCCGCAAGGACCGACATGTGCGCGCGGATGAAGTCTGTCCACGTTGTCGTACGCTTCCGCTGCGCCGCTGGCGGGATGCCCTGACGTTGTAGGATATACGGAGCCGGCCGACAATACGTTCCATTCTGGAGTCAATGCCGACGCTGTTACTCACCCGTTTCTTTCTCCCAGGTCGCGGCCGC
>JAIBJL010000184.1 GCA_020029545.1 Gammaproteobacteria bacterium | reverse complement strand
GGCAGCGATGTGACGTTCTGGACGGCGAGTTACGACTATCTGCAGTTCGTACCGCTGTGGGGTGGTTTCAATCTGATGTTCAATCTGGAAGCGGCGTATGGTAGAGCTACGGGCGACACGACGGCGTTGCCGCCGTATCGTCAGTACTATGCCGGCGGCCCGGACTCGGTCCGCGGCTATCGCGAAAGCCGACTGGGTCCGAAAGACGCGTACGGCCGGCCTTATGGCGGCAATATCAAGACGGTCGCGCAAACTGAACTGCTGCTGCCCATGCCCGAGAAATGGCGCAACAGTGCTCGCTTCAGCTTGTTCTTCGATATCGGCGGTGTTTTCTCCGACCAGAACATCAAGTTCGTGGGGCCCAACGTGGAGACCGTCGGACGCGAGAATGCGACGCCGGTGGACTACGGCTTCAGTTATCATGACCTCAAGCAATCTGCCGGTGTGGCGGTCCAGTGGCTGGCGCCGCTGGGCGTGTTCCGGTTCAGCTTTGCCGTCCCGCTGAACAAGCAGGATCGCGACGAGGATAATTGGGGAGATGAGACCGAAGGCTTCCAGTTCTCGATCGGTCAGGCGTTTTGATGTACAGGGATGTACGGAATGCCGAGCTTGTCGGGAACATTGCTCGGCTGACCTACAAGGATGTAGGGAATGGCGAGCTTGTCAGGACACCGATCGGCTGACCTACAAGGATGTAGGGAATGGCGTTCGGTGTCGGGAACACCGAACGGCCGACCTGCTGACTGCGGCGCGGGTCTGATTCGACTGTTGAGATATCCGAGGATTCACCACAAATGGCACGGTTGAGCATCACGGCGATTTTTTGGGCGGCCCTTGCGGGACTCGCCACCATTGCACCGATTGGCGCGGCCAATGCAGAACTGAAAATCGGCGTGGTCAATGTGCCGCGCCTATTGGAAGAGGCGCCACAGGCCAAAACGGCGATGCAGGCATTGCAGGACGAGTTTGCGCCACGTCAGCGTGAGATCGTTTCACAAACCAAGGACCTGAAAGCCAAGGAAGAGAAGCTGCAGCGCGATGGCGCCGTCATGGCGGAGAACGAGCGCCGCAACTTCGAGAAAGATCTGCGCGATGGCCAGCGCGAAGTGCAGCGCAAGCAGAATGAATATGTCGAGGATCTGAACCTGCGGCGCAACGAAGAACTCGGCAAATTGCAGCGTTCCTTACTGCAGGAAGTGCAGACCTACGCGAAGTCGTCGAACTACGATCTGGTGGTCGGCGATGGGGTGCTGTTCCGCAACGACTCCATCGATATCACCGCGCAGATTCTTGCGGCACTGCAGGCGCACTTCAAGACCAGTGGTGGCACAGCACCGAAGCCTGCGGCAACGCCTGCGAAGCCGGCAGCATCGCCCGTCAAGCCCTGAGCGGACGCCAGCCGCGCTGGCGATTGCATGAACGCTGCAGCGAACCAATCGCCGGGACCCATCACACTCGGCGAGCTCGCCGTGCGTTTCGGCTGCACGCTGCAGGGCGATCCATCGCAGCGTGTCTCGCAGGTCGGTACCATCGAAGGTGCTGACAGTACGGCGGTGACGTTCCTGGCCAATCCGCGCTACCGACGTCACCTGGCTACGACGCGCGCCGGTGCGGTGGTGCTCGATCCCTCGCTGGCTGCTGAATGCACCGTACCGGCTCTGCTGACTCGCAATCCTTACGCGACTTACGCGCGCATCGCGGCGTATTTGCATCCGCAGCCGCTGCACGAGGGGGGCATTCACGCCGCTGCCGTCGTGGACGTCTCGGCAGTCATCGATCCGCAGGCCTGGGTCGGCCCGCTCGCAGTGATCGAGGCTGGCGTGCGCATTGGTGCGAGGACGACCATTGGTCCTGGCTGCGTCGTCATGCGTGATGTGCAAGTGGGTGCGGATACACGCCTCGTCGCCAGTGTAACGCTGTGTCATGGCGTACGCGTCGGCGAGCGCACGCTGATTCATCCAGGCGTGGTCATCGGTGCCGATGGTTTCGGCCTCGCGCCCGACCGAGGCATCTGGGTGAAAGTGCCGCAGATCGGCTCGGTCGAGATCGGCAGCGATGTGGAGATCGGTGCGAACACGACCATCGATCGAGGAGCGATCGAGAATACGGTCATCGGCGATGGCGTCAAACTGGACAATCAGATTCAGATCGGACACAACGTCCGTATCGGCGCGCACACCGTGATCGCCGGATGCACCGGGATTTCCGGCAGTACGACGATCGGTCAACGCTGCATTATCGCCGGCCAGGTCGGTATCGCCGGGCACTTGACGCTATGCGACGATGTGATCATTACGGGTAAATCGCTGGTATCGGCAAGTATTCATCGACCCGGGTCGTATTCGGGCGCCGTGAGCATCGACGAAACGATAAAATTCCGCAAGAATGCGGCCCGTTTCAACCAGCTTGACAGTCTGGCTCGCACCGTCCGCAAGCTGAGCAATGCCGCAGAGAAATCCGCATCGGATGAATCTGGCGAGGTCTGAGGCCGGCTGACCGTCGGCATGCCGGGAATGCATTGCTGAAGTTGCATTTGGACCGCTGTTGTCCGGCCCGGCCAGTCAACAAAACATCGCCAAGGAACATCGAACTTGTCTGAAGAATCAACGCCAACGTCCGTGCCGCCGGGCGTGCTGTCCATGGATATCAACGAAGTCATGCGGCGGCTGCCGCATCGGTATCCTTTCTTGCTGGTCGATCGCGTGCTGGAGTGCGAGTCGGGTAAATCGATCCGTGCACTCAAGAACGTGACCTTCAACGAGCCGTTCTTTCCCGGACATTTCCCACATCGGCCGGTACTGCCGGGCGTGATCATTCTCGAAGCGCTGGCGCAGGCGGCCGGCATTCTTGCGTTCGTCACGGCGGGTGTGTATCCGGACGACAAACGCCAGCTGTATTTCGTCGGTATCGATGCGGCGCGTTTCCGTCGACCGGTCGAACCGGGCGATCAAGTGATACTGAAAGCCACGCTGACGCGTTCGTTGCGCGGCATCTGGAAGTTTTCGACCGCCGCCGAAGTCGACGGCGAGGTTGCAGCCAGTGCAGAAATGATGGTCGCGCCGGGCGAGGCGAGAGCGCGGCTGGCTGCTTCCTGATGGCTCGCGGCATGGTGTTGTCAACAGCACCGTCGACGTACTTGCGGCGACGGTCTGCAGCGATAAGCGTGACGATTCATGCTGCAGCGGTCAGAATGAGCAAGTTCTATTTTTCTATCGTGCTGCGCTAGTATGAAACAGCGACTCGGGCATCCTGCCACTCGCGCTGTAGGCGATGACGGGAAAAGGCGCGACTTTTCCCGCATCGCTCGCCGCCTGCGGCGGCGGGCACATCCATGTGCCTGGGTGGCACTCGATGAGATACGTTTCATGCTTCGGGGTCGGCGGCACGCCGATGGACAACTAGTATGAAACAGCGACTCGGGCATCCTGCGACTCGCGCTGTGGGCGATGACGGGAAAAGGTGCGACTTTTCCCGCATCGCTCGCCGCGTACGCGGCGGGCACATCTGCTGCACATGGATGTGCGAATGCTGTGGGCGCAGGAAGCGCTGGAACGGCCATGTGCCTGGGTGGCACTCGATAAAGTACGTTTCATACCTCGGGGTCGTGCGCAGCGCGATGGGCAACTGATATGGCCATTCATCCCACTGCAATCGTTGCCGCCGGCGCCGAGATTGCTCCCGACGTGGAGATCGGTCCGTATACGGTCATCAGCGGGAACGTGAAGATCGACTCGGGTTGCTGGATCGGCCCGCATGTCATCATCGACGGCCCGACCTCGCTCGGTCGCGACAACAAAGTCTTCCAGTTCGCTTCGATTGGCGCTGCGCCCCAGGACTTGAAATACAAGGGCGAACCGACGCGACTGGAAATCGGCGATCGCAATGTGTTTCGCGAGAACGCCACGATCAACCGCGGTACCACCAAGGACCATCTGGTCACGCGCATTGCCAGCGACAACCTGTTCATGACCGGCGCGCATGTGGGCCATGACTGCGACATCGGTTCCCACTGTGTATTCGCGAATTACGCGACGCTGGGGGGGCACGCGCAGATCGGCGATTGGGTACACATGGGGGGGTTTGCCGGTGTGCATCAGTTCTGCACGATCGGCGCCCACGCTTTCGTCGCCAACAACACGGCAGTGACGCGCGATGTGCCGCCCTTCGTGATGGTCGTGGGACGTCCCGCCGAACCGCACAGCGTCAACGCCGAAGGTCTCAAGCGGCGTGGTTTTACGCCGGAACAGGTGCGCAATATCCGCGATGCTTATCGCACCTTGTATCGTTCCGGCCTGAAGCTGGCCGAAGCGACCGAAGCACTCACCCAACGTGCACTCGAGCATGTCGAACTCGCACCGCTCGTCGCCTTCCTGAATGACAGCACGCCGCGGCGAGATCGGGTTGGAATAGTCAGATGAGAAAAGGGCCACGGGGCCTGGGGCGTGGGGCCACAGCAGGAAAAAGAATAACGACGTTCCTATTTCTGCCCAGGCCAAGCCCTTCCTTTATGCGTTTCGAGATAGGGCGTGGAGTCGCGATTAGAGAAACAGGAAGCGCGCTTTCGTCCTGCCCGGGCCCCGGGCCCCAGGCCCCAGACCCTCCGCGCCAGCGTCAATGACGGCGCGCACTCCCTTCATCGTTCTGGTCGCTGGCGAGCCGTCGGGCGACCATCTCGGCGCGAAGCTGATCGAGGCATTGCGCGCGCAACTGCCCGATGCGCGCTTTGCAGGCATCGCAGGTCCGCGCATGATCGCTGCCGGGTGCGAAGCCTGGGAGCGGATGGAAAATCTCTCCGTCATGGGATTGTTCGAGATCCTGCCGCATCTGCCACGCCTGCTGCGCATTCGTCGCAACCTGACGGAACGCGTGCTCGCCGCTCGGCCGGATGTGTATATCGGCGTCGATGCCAAGGAATTCAATCTGCGCACCATGCCCGTCTTCAAGGCGCAGGGGATTCGCACGGTGCAATATGTGAGTCCGCAGATCTGGGCCTGGCGGCAGGGGCGCGTGCGCACGATCGGCCGTGCAGTGGACCTGGTGCTGTGCCTGCTGCCGTTCGAGCAACAGTTCTACAGCGAGCATGCCGTGCAAGCGCGGTTCGTCGGGCATCCGTTGGCTGACGCAATCCCCATGCAATTGGATAATCGCGCTGCTCGCGCAGCCTTGGGATTGCCGGTGGAAGGCAACTACGTCGCACTGCTACCCGGGAGTCGGCAGGGTGAAGTGTCGCGCCTGGGACCGCCGTTCGCTGCGACCGTCCGCTGGCTCAGCGAACGGCGGCCGCAATGGCACTTCATCGCCGCGATGGCATCGCCGGCCGTGCGTGCAGCATTCGAGCAGGCACTGGATGCTGCTGGAGTACGCAACCAGGTGCATCTGGTCGATGAGCGCGCGCAGGAGGTCATGGCGGCGAGCGATGTGATCCTGCTGGCCTCCGGCACGGCGACGCTGGAAGCAACGCTGGTAAAACGTCCGATGGTCGTGGCGTATCGCCTAGGCGCACTGACAAGTTTTCTGCTTAAGCGATTGAAACTGTTCAAGGCACCGTTTTTCGCGCAGCCGAATCTGCTCGCCGGTCGCGCGTTGGTGCCGGAGTATTTCAATGAGGAAGTTCGCGCCGCCGTGCTCGGTCCGGCGCTGATGGCGCAGCTCGAACGGCCGGACCGTGACGGATTGATCCGCAGTTTCGTTGCCATTCACGAAACCTTGCGCCGCGATGCGAGCGCTCAGGCGGCCCAAGCCATTGTCGAGCTGCTGCGCCGGCCGCATCGCACCGAGTCTTATTGAACGTGGCATGTGCTCCGCGAGCGCCGCAGTTGCCGCCATCCACAGGGCCTGGGGCGTGGGGCCTGGGCAGGAAACAAATCGGCGTACACGCCGGCGCATGGAATGGGAGTCTCCTGCCCAGGCCCCACGCCCCAGGCCCTTGTACCAAGGCAAGGTGCTGTCGCCAGCACCGAGTTTCGCCTTGGCGCTCGCGGCAATTTGATGAACAATGCGCGCGGCAACTTGTTCAAATCCATGGGCCCGAATGCATGGGTCCAAAGTGCATGAACCCAACGTGCATGAGCAAGGGCGCGATACAAACTATTTCAGGAGACACGATTGGCGACACGGTCCGGCCAAGGTTCCCTAGGATTGCAGATGTCGGCAGACGGGTTGCAGGCCGGTGTCGATGAAGCAGGGCGTGGCCCGCTGGCGGGTCCCGTCGTGGCGGCGGCGGTGATTCTCGATCCGCGGCGACGCATTCGCGGTATCCGCGATTCCAAGCTGATTGAGGCCGAAGAGCGTGCCGAACTCGCCGTGCGCATTCGCCGGACGGCGATCGCCTGGTCGGTCGCCTGGGCCGACGTCGAAGAAATCGATGCCCACAATATCCTGCAAGCCACTTATCTCGCGATGCGTCGCGCGCTGGTCGGATTGCATGTGTGCCCGGCGCATGTGCAAATCGACGGCAATCGCTGCCCTTCATTTGCCGGCCTGGCGATGGATTGCACGTATGAGGCCATCATCGATGGCGATGCGTTGCGCATCAGCATCGGCGCCGCTTCGATTCTCGCAAAAACCGTGCGCGATGAGATGATGATCGGCCTGGACCGCCTGTATCCGCATTACGGCTTTGCTTCGCACAAGGGTTACGGCACGCCACAACACCACGACGCGCTCGACTCCCTCGGACCCTCACCGATCCATCGCCGCAGCTTCGAGCCGGTGAGGTTGGCGGCCCTGCGTTGGGAGATGGCTTCTTAGTCCAGGTTGATTCATACCACAGCACCATCGCGCCGAATCCCGTCCCTTCTGCCCACTCACCACTCACCACTCACTATTCACCACTCACCACTCACCATCCCACCCATGTCCTTCGTCCACCTTCACCTGCACACCGAATACTCGCTGGTCGACAGCGTGGTGCGCATTACCAGCGAAAGCGAAGGGGTGCCTGGGTTGATGGAATCGGTCGCGCGCGCCGGCATGCCGGCGGTGGCACTCACCGATCAGAGCAACCTGTTCGCGATGGTGAAGTTCTACAAGGCGGCGCAGTCCGCCGGCGTGAAACCCATTATCGGCGTCGATCTGCTGGTGCATGAATACGGTGATCGTGCCGAGCCCTCACGCATCGTCCTGCTGTGCCAGAACGACATTGGCTATCGCAACCTGACGCGGCTGGTGAGCCGTTCCTATCTGGAAGGCCAGCACAAAGGCGTGCCCATGATCGAGCGCGACTGGTTGTCGCAGGATACGCTGGCCGGTCTCATTGCGTTGTCCGGCGGACGCGAGGGCGACATCGGTCGCGCCCTGCTTGCCGAGCGGGATACGGACGCGCGCCTGCTGCTGAACGACTGGCTGAAGCTGTTCGGCAATCGTTTCTACATCGAGTTGCAGCGCACCGCGCGCGAATACGAGGAAAGCTATCTGCACGGCGCCTTGAACCTTGCGGCCGGCACCGGCGTGCCGGTCGTGGCCACCAACGATGTGCGTTTCATCCGCCGCGAGGATTTCGAATCGCACGAAGCGCGCGTGTGCATTCATCAAGGCCTGATGGTCGACGATCCGAAACGACCGCGAAAATACAGCGAGCAGCAGTACCTGCGCACGCCCGCCGAAATGGCTGCGCTATTCAAGGATGTGCCCGAGGCGCTCGCCAACTCGATCGAGATTGCGCGGCGTTGCAGTCTTGAGCTCAAACTCGGCAAGTCGGTATTGCCGGCATACCCCGTGCCGGACAATTCGAGCATCGAAGACTATCTGCGCGCGCAGTCCGTGGCCGGACTCGCACAGCGGCTGGAAAAGCTGGCACTGCAGCCGGAAAATCTACGACTGAATCCACCGCAGGCCTATCACGAGCGGCTTGACATCGAACTCGGCGTGATCTGCCAGATGGGATTCGCCGGATACTTTCTCATCGTCGCAGACTTCATTCGCTGGGCGCGCGAGAACGGCGTGCCGGTCGGTCCGGGTCGCGGTTCGGGTGCCGGCTCGCTTGTTGCCTATGCTCTGGGCATTACCGATCTGGACCCGCTGTGCTACGACTTGCTGTTCGAACGCTTCCTGAACCCGGAGCGCGTGTCCATGCCGGACTTCGACGTCGACTTCTGCATGGACGGACGCGATCGCGTCATCGAATACGTCGCGCAACGCTATGGGCGCGATCGCGTCTCGCAGATCATTACCTACGGCACGATGGCTGCCAAAGCCGTCGTGCGCGACGTCGCGCGCGTCTACGGGCATGGCTATGGATTCGCGGATTCGATTGCCAAGCTGATTCCGTTCGAGCTCGGTATCACGCTCAAGGATGCGATGGCGAAAGAGGAAGAACTGCGTCGTCGCTACCACAATGAGGAAGAGACGCGTGCCGTACTGGACATGGCGATGTCACTCGAAGGCCTGGTGCGTAACGCCGGTATGCATGCCGGTGGCGTGGTCATCGCGCCTTCGGTACTGACGGATTTTGCGCCGTTGTTCTGCGACGAGAACGGCAACAGTATCGTGACGCAATTCGACAAGGACGACGTCGAAGCGGCCGGTCTGGTGAAGTTCGACTTCCTCGGTCTGCGCACGCTGACCATCATCGATTGGGCGGTCAAGATCATCAATCGCGAACGCGAGGCCAAGGGTGAGTCGCCGCTGGACATCACCATGTTGCCGGTGGACGACGTTGCGACCTACGATCTGCTCAAGCGCTGGCCCAGCGAAACCACGGCGATTTTCCAGCTCGAATCGCGCGGCATGAAAGACCTCGTGAAGCGCCTGCAGCCGGACTGCTTCGAGGACATCGTTGCGCTCGTGGCCTTGTTCCGACCGGGTCCTCTCCAGTCGGGCATGGTCGACGACTTCATTGCTCGCAAGCATGGCAAGACGACCGGGCCGATCGACTACCTGCATCCGGACCTCACGTCGGTGATGACGCCCACCTATGGCGTCATCCTGTACCAGGAGCAGGTGATGCAGATCGCACAGGTGCTCGCTGGCTACTCGCTCGGGGGCGCCGACCTGCTGCGTCGTGCGATGGGCAAAAAGAAGCCCGAAGAAATGGCGAAGCAGCGGTCGATCTTCGTCACCGGCGCGACGGCGCGCGGCGTGGAAGAGCAGGTCGCTGCGCATATCTTCGATCTGATGGAGAAATTCGCCGGTTACGGCTTCAACAAATCGCATTCCGCTGCCTATGCGTTGCTGTCGTATCAGACGGCATGGCTCAAGGCGCATTATCCCGCTGCGT
>JAIBJL010000183.1 GCA_020029545.1 Gammaproteobacteria bacterium | reverse complement strand
CTACGCGCTCTGGCACGAACGAATTCGAATCCGGGGCGTTCTGGGATCACACCGCGGAGAACTGGCGTGCGTCAGATCCCCTCGAAGCGCGTGCCGGCAGGAAGTCGCCATCGAAACAGGAGCAGTACGGCATTGCCTTCGGCGGTCCCATCATCCAGGACCGCATGCATTTCTTCGTGGCCTACGAGGGCAAGGAATACGAGACCCCCGATACCGTGACGCTCGGCCAAGGCTTTCCGGTGGCGAGAGTCGGCGACTTTGCCCAGTACCTCGGGCCGGTCAGCGCGCCCTTCGATGAGGACTTGTTCTTCGGCAAGATCGATTTCGCTGCGGGTGACGATCACCTGATCGAGCTGACCACGAAGGTGCGCGAAGAAAGCGAGATATCGAACATCGGCGATCAGAGTACATCGACGTTCGCCGAAACAAAGGACAATGAGGAGACTCGCGTCGATCTGCGCTATCAGTACAGCGCCGCCAAATATCTGAACGATTTGCACCTGACCTACGAGGATGCTACCTACAACCCGAGGCCGGTGACCAACGCGCCGGGCTACCGGCTCACCGATGGCGATCAGACGCGCGTCATCTTGAACTTGGGCGGCGGCGAGAATTTCCAAGACAAGGGCCAGAAGGGCTGGGCGATTCAGGACGATCTGACCTTCACGGCGCTCGACTGGCACGGTACCCATACCATCAAAGCGGGGATCAAGTACAAGCTGATCGACATCACCGCAATGGAGCAGCAGCCCTACAACCAGCAGTTCTACTACGACATCAACAACGATCTCACCATTCCGTTCCGGGTGGAGTTCGGCGCACCGCTGTCGAGCGTGCCCGATCCCAGCGTCACCTCCGAGAACAAGCAGCTCGGCATCTATATCCAGGACGATTGGGAGGTCACAGACAAGCTGCTGCTCAATGTAGGTGTGCGCTGGGATTACGAGAAGACGCCGAGCTATCTCGATTACGTGACGCCGGCCGACGTGGTCGCGGGGCTCAATGCGATCGACCCCGCTGCGGTCGCTGCAGGACGGCCGAATCAGACCTACGCACAGACGCTGGCGCTCGGCGGCATCGACATCAACGACTACATCAGCACGGGCAACAATCGCGACGCCTTCAGCGATGCGATCCAGCCGCGGATCGGCTTCTCCTACGATGTTGCCGGCGACGAGCGCATCGTGATCTTCGGTGGCGCCGGGCGTGCGTACGATCGAAACGTGTTCGACTATATCGCCCGCGAGCGCACCAAGGGCACGTTCCCGTCCTATGAATTCGCGATCAATGCGCCGGGACGCGATTGTTCGGGGCAGGCCAACTGCCTCACCTGGGACCCGGCCTATCTGCAAGATCCGGGGCTGCTGCAGGCGCTCATCGCCGCCGACCCGAATCGGGCGCGTGAGGTCAATATGATCAACAACAATCTGAAGACGCCGTATTCCGATCAGTATAGCGTCGGGGTGCGCAATCGCTGGAACCTGTGGAATCAGGACTGGCTGACATCGGCGGCGGTGTCCTACATCGAATCCAAGGACGGCATCGTGTTCCTGTTGGGCAACCGCTATCCGGACGGCTCGTTTCGCGAAAATCCCGACTGGACATGGGGTGGCCAGCCCTGGGGCAACGGCATCCCAGGGCTTGGCACGCTTCTCATCGGCAAGAACGATCTTGCAACACGCGCGAAATCCTTGCTGCTGCAGGCCGAGAAGCCGTACACGCAGGAATCAGGATGGAGCGCGACCTTGGCGTATACGTACACCGATGCCAAGGAGAATCGCACCAACATCGCGACTCTTGATGAGACTTACATCTTCGACTACCCCGACGTGAGCGGCTTCGGCTGGCACGCCTCCACCGGCGTGTCCAAGCATCGCTTCGTGGCCAGCGCGATCTGGGATGCGCCGTGGGAGACCGTGCTGTCCGCGAAGCTCACCTTGGCGAGCCCGCTGGAGTTTCAGGCGGAGAATTGCGTCGACGCGACGGTGACCGCAGACGGACACGCGAACTGCTTCTTCCAGAACTTCAAGGACGACACCACGTTCGGGTTGCGCCAGCTGGATCTGGCCTTGCAGAAGAACTGGCTGACCTGGAACAAGCTGCGCGTGCGACTGCGGGCCGATGTGCTGAATGTCCTCAACTACGCCAACATCGACCGGTACGAACTCGGCAGAGGCAACGTGGGATCGCCCAATCCGACATTCGGCACCGTCACCGCCTACCGGCAGCCGACACGCACCTTCAAGCTATCGTTCGGGTTCGACTGGAAGTGATCGATCGACGTCGAATCAGGCAGCCCGCAGCAAGTTGACGATGGCCGCTGCTTCGGGACGTTCCGGCAGGTAATGCACCGTCACCATCATGCCCGCCGAGGGCAGCGCTGTCGGCAGCCGTTCTGCTGGCCGACGCTCGCTGTGGCAGCACTGGATCGGGCGTTCGGCTCCGGGCGGCGCGAATTCGAAGTACAGTCGCGTGGTGGATTCGAACAGGAAGGGCCGCTGTACGGCGAGCACACGGCCCTGGCAGCGCTGGCCCCGGATGGCAATCTCATTCTGCTGCTGGGAACGACGTTGATCGGCGGCATGCACGAAGGCAAGTCGCAGCGTGAGACCAAGGAGCGAGGCGAGCAAAATGACACTGGTGCTGATCATGGGGGGCCGTCCTCTGACCGGTATGGGACTCACGATGGCCTTCCCCTGTCCCGGCGACAATCAGACGAACCCTGCGCCCTCGATGAGATGACAACGGTATGTCCGCGATTCGCAAAGCCGTCGTATCAGCGAACGATGTCCGCCCACTGAAATTCCGGAACGGCTCGGAACAACGAAGGCATTGCAAGCGCGACACCGAAACCGCACGGTGAATCCGGCCATACCCGGGGTGAACCGATCCGATAAGATGGTGCGCATCGCGGTTACCCTTGCGTAGGGGTGATCAGCATCAATCTCAACAGGAGCTGCTGGTGGATGTAAAAGATGGTTACGGGAACGTGCTGGCAAAGGGTGACTCGGTCATGGTCATTAAGGACCTGAAGGTCAAAGGCACGTCGGTCACTCTCAAGCAGGGGACGAAGATCAAGAATATCCGTCTTACGGACAACGAGGACGAGATCGAGTGCAGCACCGACAAGGTCAAGGGCCTGGTGCTGAAAACGGAGTTTCTGAAGAAGGTGTGAACAGGGTGTTGGTGCGCTACCGCAACATCAGCTCGCGAATGATGCGCACGGGCGCATTGCCGTAACTCAGGAATTGTTCGTTGAAGCGCCGCAGTTCGAAGCGGTCCGGTTGCTCGCGCTTCAACTGTTCGCGCAGATCGTAGATCGCCGCATAACCCGCAAAATAGCTGGTCAGCTGGACGCTGGTCAGCTGGACGCGGCGCCATTTCGCTCGCGCTTCCTCGGCCGACTGGAATGCCTCGCGCACCAGCAGCTGGTTGGCAGCCTGCTCGTTCATGCCGGCGACATGCACCGAATAGTCGAGGATCGCGTTGCATACCGAACGCAGCAGCCATTTGGAATAGATCAGCCACATCTCGGCCGTATCGTCGCCGTAGCCGGACTCCAGCATCATGCGTTCGCCGTACACGGCCCAGCCTTCGATCATGGCGCTGTTACCGAACAATGCCTTGATACGGCTCGGCGATTTGTTGGCATAGACCAGCTGCGCGTAGTGGCCCGGAATCGCTTCGTGGATCACCAGGATGGGCAGCATCCAGCGGTTGTACTCCTGCAGCAGGCTGGCGGCGCGCTCGGCGGGCATTTCGTCGAGGGGCATGACATTGAACCAGGTCGCGGCGGAGGCATCGTAGGGCCCGGGCGCATCGATACCGGCGAGTGCCACACCGCGCTGATGCGGCGGTAGCTTGCGCACCTTGAGCGGCTTGTCCTGATCCAGCGTAAGCAATTGACGCTCGGTAACGTACTTTGCCAACTGCGCAATCAGGCTCTCTATCTCGCCGAAGAATGCCTGCTCGCTGACGTGCTGTTCGGACAGCTTGGCAATCAGCCGGCCGATCTTGTCCAGTCGCTCGGCCGGCGGCGCGACATTGGGGAAGTATTTCGGCCACAGCTGATCGGCAAGCATGCTCATGCGCTCGTGCAGCGCTGTCTTCTCCTGTACCGCGCGTGCGTAGAGCGCCTGGGCCGATTCGCCGGATTGCACTTCGTAAAAGAATTTCTTTTCGTAGCGCGCGCGTCCCAGCCGAAATGACGTGGCCTTGTCGCTCGATAATCCAGCCGCGGTGGATTGCAGCCAGGCGACATAGCCGGAGATGGCGGCGCGTGCAGCGTCGGCACGTTGCGTGAGCGTGCGCCGCTCACCGGCAGACAGCGTCGATTCATCGATCTTGGTCTGAAGTTCCTCGCCGAAGACCTGTAGCGCACCCTGGTTCTGTTCGATCGCCAGTTGCGTGTGCTCGATGGTCGGATCGTCGATATAAAGTCGTGCCGCATCGAAATACGCGGGCACATGCTGCAGGCGGCGAGTGAATATTCGCAGCCGCTCATCCAAGGGGGCGAATTCCGTCGACAACAGCCGGGCGAACGGCTCGGCGACGTTGTAGACCGAAGGGTCCCACTGCCAGGTACGCAAGTCCACGATGTCCCAGCGCGAGGCGGCGAGCTGATTGTCCAGAATGGCCCAGTCCGCGCGATTCGCATCGCTCAGCGAGCGGGGATCGATCGACAGCAGTCGGGTTCGCCAGCGTTCGATGAACGCGAGCTGCTCGTTACGCGACTTCTCGTCGGGCACGATCAGCTTATCCGCATACTTGTAGTAACCTGCGGCGATGGCGTCGGTGGGGTTCATGGCCCAGTAGGCATCCAGGAATTCGTCGCCGAATTGCTTTTCGAACGCCAGATCGGCGCGGCTCGGCGCACCCGGTGCACCGGAAATGGGTGCAACCGTAGCGGGTACATCCGCCGCATTCGCGGGGGCATTCACCGCAGCGACCAGAGCAGTCAGCGCGGCGATCAACAGGCATCGCAACATCGAACTTCCTTTTGAATCTCCATGACTTCGATTGTAACGAAGCGGTGCAACAATAGCCCCAGCCCACGGGCTTGCGGGGCTGCGTCGGCTGCTGGCGGACTGCGGCGACTCGTCAACGCGCACTGCAGACCTGCAGCGGCTCACGATGGTGCGGTTCGCGTAGTTCCTCCACTCATCTGCGGCGAATACCTGCGACTATTGCATCATAGGGATTGTCGCGCAGAATGGCGTCCAACTTGCATGACTCCAACTTGCATGATTGAGCGCGGGCGAACACGCAAGATCAACTCTCGTTCCGCACATGTCGATTGTCGGGCCGCTGGTCGGGCCGATTCGGCAGCGTTTAACCGCAGAGGATGTGAACGGTGGCAAAGATTCCGGCAGGGGTAGGTCCGCGTTATCCGCAGATTGTCGTGCTCGTGGGCGCCACGGGCGATCTCGCACGACGCAAATTGCTGCCCGGCCTGTTCCACTTGTCGAGCGCCGGGTTCATTCCCGGCTGCCGCATCATCGGCGTGTCGCTGGACGATCTGGATGGTGACGGCTTTCGCAATCTGGCCCGCAAGGCGCTGGACGAATTCTCGACGCGCAAGGTCACGGAGGCGGACTGGAGCGCCTTTGCGCAGAGTCTCGACTACGTCCCGTTGAATGCCGGTGCGGCGGTGCTCAAAGCGGCGGTGGAGCGGGCGGAACAATCCTTCGCCGGTGAGACCCGCCGTCTGCACTACCTTAGCGTGCCGCCCACGGCCGCCCTGTCGGCCGTGCACCTGCTGGGTGAAGCCGGCCTGGTCGAACATTCGCGCATTGTCATGGAGAAGCCGTTCGGTACGGACCTGGCGAGCGCGGTATCGCTGAATGCGCGCCTGCACGAGGTCTTCGCCGAGGAGCAGATCTTTCGTATCGATCACTTCCTGGGCAAGGAGCCGGCGCAGAACATCCTGGCGTTCCGTTTCGCGAACGGCTTGTTCGAGCCGATCTGGAATCGCAACTTCATCGACCATGTGCAGATCGATGTGCCCGAGACGCTGAGCCTCGGCAAGCGCGCAGCGTTCTACGAATCGACCGGTGCGTTTCGCGACATGGTGGTCACGCACCTGTTCCAGATCCTCGCGTTCATGGCCATGGAACCGCCCACCTCGCTGGAGCCCAAGCCGATCAGCGAAGAAAAAAACAAGGTGTTCCGCAGCATGCTGCCGATCGAACCGTCGGACGTGGTACGCGGTCAATACACCGGCTATCGCTCGGAGGAGAGCATCGATCCGGAATCCGATACGGAAACTTTCATCGCCCTGAAGTGCTCCATCGACAACTGGCGCTGGGCCGGCGTGCCGTTTCTATTGCGCACCGGCAAGCGCATGGCGGAAGGGCAGCGCATCATCTCCATTGCATTTCGCGAACCGCCCAAGAGCATGTTCCCGGCCGGCTCGGGGGTCGGCTCGCAGGGCCCCGATCATCTGACCTTCGACCTGGCAGACGCCTCGAAGATGTCGCTGTCCTTTTACGGCAAGCGCCCCGGCCCCGGAATGCGACTGGACAAACTGAGCCTGCAATTCGCGATGCATGACACGGGTTTCATCGGCGATGTGCTCGAAGCCTACGAGCGCCTGATTCTCGATGCCATGCGCGGCGATCGCACGCTGTTCACGACGGCCGAAGGTATCGAACGCCTGTGGGAAGTCTCGACCGCGCTGCTGGAATCGCCGCCGCCGGTGCGCTTCTATGCGCCGGGCTCCTGGGGGCCCAATGCGATTCATCAACTGATCGCACCGCGCGCCTGGCGGCTGCCCTTCGAGCGCGGCTGGCGCGATCCGAACAAACTCGGCTCTTAGTATGAAGCTCTGCACTGGACGCGCGCATGCATCACCCGAGTCAGCGGCGCCGCACCCAGGATTCCAGCTGTTCTGAGCCTGCTGATCACATCTTTCTTCAAGCAGAGGGCTGCTTCACCCAACTCGCCGACAATCCTATTCGCGAAGATTCCACGTCTGCCGAATTTGTTCGATGACATCAGCCAACAATGCTGGTCGTACATGGAGAGTAGTGCACTTTGGAATTGCGCCGAGGAGAGCGATCACTTCTTCTGCTGTACGATGGTTTTTGCGTAGCGCACGGACGATCAATCCGATTGTGCCGTGTGCAGGAATGCCCAGTGCCTGAGCGGCCAAACGAGCGGCCGTATCGTCCGTGAGGAAAAGAGCGGGTGATTTTTGCACGCAGCAAGCCAAAGCTTCGCGCTCCCCACGATGCAAGCTGTAGCGGCGTCAATGCTGTTACTTCATCGGAATCGGGTGCGGATTCAAGCAATGTGAAATTCGCACAGCGCTTCAGGACAGCGGGACGATGTTTGGTCACCTCTTCCTGCACTGCCGGAACAATAAAGATCTCGTGAAAATCGCTCAGTACTTGCAGTGCGTCCAGCTCATCGAGATGCAATAGCGGACCGGCATCGGCGACGACAGCGCGCTCGATAGCGTCGTGGTGCGATTTAGTCGGCACCTTTCAAGCCCCAGGCAACATCCTCACGGATGAAACCTTCCGTCAATACTTCCTGATGGGATTCAAGGTAGCGGCGCAAGGATTCGGCTACCAACTCGTCGAAGTTTCCTATCCAGCCTCGGGTGACCAGTGCGCGCGCCTGTTGCGCAAGTTGATCCGGAATAAGTGCTTGAATGGTAGTCATAGAAGTCGGCCTGATTGGAATAAAACTGACACGCAGCCTAGCGCAGTCGTCAGTTTTTGCCTATTCCAATGCAAAAGATCACCTTAAAATTCACCAAATGCCACACCCCAAGCGAAGTGCTGGCACGATCAGAACAAACGGAGGTTCTGCCGATGCCTGTTTCTGCCGACTATCTGACGTACGTGCTCGATCAACTGGCACCGCTGGCACGTGTGCGTGCGCGGCGCATGTTCGGCGGCATCGGCTTGTACGCCGATGACCTGTTCTTTGGCATCGTCGATGATGACTGTCTGTATTTCAAAGTCGACGACTCCAACCGCAACGACTATCTGACTCGCGGCTGCACAGCGTTCCGGCCGTTCGCCGACGATCCGACGAAGTCGATGAGCTACTTCAACGTTCCCGAAGACGTGATCGAGGACAGCGATGAACTGACCCGCTGGGCGCGCAAGGCGCTGTCGGTTGCACTGGCCGCGGCCGCGCGGCGTCCACGGAAGCAGGTGAACAAACAGAACAAGCTGCCGACACCTGCGCGGGCGAAACCACGGTCGAAAATCAAACGCTCCTCACGGTCAACAAGCGCCGCGGGTAGAAAGCTTCCGGGCCGACGGTTGAAATGACTATCGCAGCAGAGCGCGCGAACTGAGCTTCGTACGACGCATGCATGGGAATCCTCGGTTGCCGTCTTGCGCCCAGCGATGATCAGCTATCGAAGCTTTGAACGCGGATTCGGTTCGGAGCCGGCCAGAAGCGGACATGGCGTTCCCCTGCTCGGCACCGCGCGGAGAGATCAGGATCGCCATAGTGTGCAAAACGAAATGGCGATGCTTACGTCTGCGCGCTCTAGCCGTATATGCGCGTGTACGCATCGCGTACGAACCCGTGTACCACAGCGACGTCACGGTCCAAATGCTGTTGTATTTCTTCTGGCTCAATCTCCATGAGCTTCTTTAGGTGGGTAATAATCTCTGGATTCTGCCAGTACCATGTAGATGAACCGATGAACGCAGCTAGCGCTTGCATCCTGCCGAACTGCCAAGTAAGCCTCCCAATTGCATTCTGGCAATCTTTGTAGCCTTCGAAGTCAAACACTTGGGTCTTCGCTGACAATGACTGGATTCGAACAAAGACAGGTCTAGCAGGATCAAGCGCTTCTGTCAGGCGCTTCGCGTCGTCCGCGCCTCTCCTTTCTATGTAATCGATTGCCGCGGCAACATAGGGGTCTTCGTTTTTGGACTCCAATGGTATGTGGTAGGCCATCCCCATTTTCACCAGCTGCACGGTCGTAACAGGCGCTGGCATCAGTCCCACAAAGCTGTGCACGGCGTCGGTCAATTGATCGACGAAATCCGCATGTCGCTTCGCCTTGTCTTGGCGCCTCCAGTTCGCAAGCGCGCGCCAAGCGATGATCGCAGTTGCGACGGGAGCAAGGGCCTTGATGACCTCGAGCCACGGCACGCCAGCTATTGCATCAAACGACCAAACAAGCGCATCGCACATTAGGCAGTCTCCCAAGACTGAGTAACAAGCGATACGTTGTTTGAAACGCGGGGGATCGCGGCGCGGCTCATCTCCGTGGCGACACCGCTCGCATGATTGAGGGTGGATTGGGTGTTCACT
>JAIBJL010000182.1 GCA_020029545.1 Gammaproteobacteria bacterium | reverse complement strand
GCGAAGGCGATGACGCGCAGTTGCTCAAGGCGTTCGATCGCGGAGTGGCGATCGTGGATCTGGCGCAAGCGCACGGCCGCACGGTCGTCGGCATTCAGGCGCGACTGGAGAAGCATGGCCGCGTGCCGCCGCAAGTGGACAATCGCCCATCGCAACGCGCACGCGGCATGCAATCGACCGACGGACATGCCAACGGACGGGTCGTTCCGGAGGGGCGCGCACCGCGACGCTAACAGGTTGTTAAAAAGGGAAATCCCATAAGTGAGTGCGCAGCGAGTAACGGTTCGGCGCAGCTGTTCAGGGTGTGACGCATTTGTCTTCGCAAGGCGATCCTGCTGAAATGGGGTTCGATCAATCATGAACGCTGCCGCATGCACTGCAAGATTTGCGAGTCCGCGACCGAGGATTTTGGTGGGCTGCGTATCCTCGCGACCTACGATGCGCGCTATCGGCGATGTCGGGCTTGCGGCTTCGTGTTCGTCGAGAATGCTCATTGGCTCGAACAGGCATATTCTTCCGCGATCGCCAACTCGGACACCGGGATCGCGGCAAGAAATCTGAAATTGGCTGACATTACGAGTTTGCTGATCGCGCTGGCGTTCAAGGACGCACAACGCTTTCTGGACTTTGGCGGTGGCTCGGGCCTGCTGGTCCGCTTGATGCGCGATCAGGGCTTCGATTTCCGACTCCTCGACAAGTATTGCGCCAATGTATTTGCTGCGGGCTTCGAGGCACAGCCCGGCGAGCGCTTCGATCTCGTGACTTGCATGGAGGTGGCGGAGCATCTGATGGACCCCTTGCCAACGTTTCTGGAACTCGGCGCGTTGGCTCCGGCAATAGTGATTGGCACTGATCTGTTGCCGGGAAGTGCCAATCGTCCTGGTGAATGGTGGTACTACACGCCTGAAACCGGTCAGCACGTCAGCTTCTACACCGAAGGTGCCTTACGGGTGATTGCCGAGCGCCTTACCGTGCATCTCGCCACTGATGGCGAGAGCCTGCACGTCTTATCGCCGACGCCCGTGAGCAATCGACTACTGCGGATGATTTCCTCGCGCCGGGGAAGGTCATTCGCTCGCGCCGTGGTTCGGATGACCGGCCGCAGGCGTCGTCCGCTGACATACAGCGATGCGGAGAGAATGCGCAAATTGGTTCTCGACCACCCTTCGTAGCGGCTATCGTTAGAATCTGACTAACGTGTGCCCGGGGGTGCGTGGGCTAGCGACAAGAAGGATTCCATCGTGTACGACGTTGCCGATTTCCCCGCTCAACTAGAAGTCGCATTACTTGATACCACGCGTCGCGGCGGATTGAGTTGCGCTGATCCTCGGTCGCTGCCCTCATGACGACCGTCAACCTGATCCTCTGGGACAATGGCGTGGGTTTGACCCGGGATATGCAGATACTTTGCAGTGTCTGGAGGGCGGCGGGGTTCGAAGTGGCAGTGTCGGCGAAGAGGCGCGGCACATTGCAGAAATGGTTGCTGCCATTGAAACTGAAGAGTCGCATAGGATGGCAACGCCTCAGAGGAGACGATCCAACGGGCCGTTTCGACTTCAACGTCATGCTCGAGCACATCCGTCCGGAGTACTTGCCGCTGGCGCGATGCAATGTGCTAATTCCGAACCCTGAATGGTTCGACGAGGCTGATCGAAACGCGATCGGTGGTATCGACAAGGTATTCGCCAAAACACACCATGCCGCCGCAGCCTTTCAGGCACTGGGGTGCGAAACGCATTATCTCGGCTTTACCAGCGTCGATCGGTATGAGGCGTATGTGCCTCGCAAGCCGGTATTTTTTCATCTTGCCGGACGCAGCGAGCACAAAGGTACACAGGCCTTATTGCAGTTGTGGCTTCAGCATCCGCACTGGCCGCTCCTCACCGTCCTGCAGCATCCACGGATGGTCAAGGAAAGGGCAGTGGCTGCAAATGTCAATCACGTGGTGGAGTACATTTCCGACAACCAGTTGCGTCGACTGCAGAATGCACATGGTTTTCACCTGTGTCCTTCCGAGACAGAAGGTTTTGGCCATTACCTGGTGGAGGCACTAAGCGTGGGTGCGGTCACTCTCACATTGAATGCACCCCCGATGCGTGAAATAGTCGGTCCCGATCGCGGCATTCTGATGGACTGCTGCAGCAGCGGAATACGCGGATTGGCGTCGACGTTCTGCTTCGACAGCAGTTCCATGGAAAAAGCTGTAGAGACGGCACTGGCGCTGACAAACGCCGAGCGGCGCGAAATCAGCAATCGGGCCCAGGCGTGGTTTAGGGCTAACGATGCAGAATTCCGCCGCCGTGCAGTGACGCTGTTGAAATAATAGAGTGCCGCAGTAAGACCCGTCGCGTATGCTGGCCTTCTCGGAGATAAGTTGGGACGCAGGCGTCGACTCGGTGCGCCATACAATCCCGACATCATTGGTGGTGGAGTTGCAGTCACAGTGAAGGATCCGCATCCCTCGATTGTCACAGCCGACTGGCAACTGTCTTCGGCGCATTCGGCGCGCGCAGACTTTGCAAAGTGGGTTGCGTCCGGCGCACGCCGCACTGCTGCAAAGGATGGGCACGTATTGCGCGTCAACATTATCGGCAAGTCCAATGGTGTGGGCCTGGCGCGCGATCTGCAGTTGCTCAAGCGCGCGCTCGCACAATGCGGCTACGATGTCGGTGTCACTCTGATTGATCGTGTGCAGGCGAATCGTCGGCGTTCATGGTGGACACAACTCGTCACCCGGGCCCAACTCGGATTGCCCGTCCTGGCTCGTACTGCCGACACCGCCATCGATGTCAACGTGATGCTCGAACATGTGTGGCTGCAGTATCTGCCGGCCGCCCGCTGGAATGTCGTGGTGCCGAATCCCGAGTGGTTCGACTCAAACGACGTGCGATTCGTCTCGGCCGTGGACGAGGTGTGGGCGAAGACGCAGTCTACGCAGGCGATATTCAACGGTCTGGGCCGACATTCGACATGGATCGGCTTCGACAGCGAAGACCGGTATGACGCCGCCGTGAGTCGCTCGCGCAGTTTTTTTCATCTGGCCGGCAAGAGTTCGATGAAAGGCACAGACCGGTTGCTGCGTGTCTGGGCGCGACATCCAGAGTGGCCCACGCTCATCGTGGTCCAGCACAGCGCCGAGGCCCATGCCCCCGAAGTTCGCGCCGCCAATATCCAACGTAGGGTCGGGTACATAGACGACAGCGAACTGCGCGAGCTGCAAAACGCGAGCATGTTTCATCTATGTCTTTCCCTGACCGAGGGGTGGGGTCATTACATCGTTGAGGCATTGAGCGTTGGCGCAGTGACGCTCACCGTGGACGCAACACCGATGAACGAACTGGCATCGGCCCAGCGGGCAATCCTGGTCAGTTACAGTCATATCGGTCATCAGAAACTCGCGACGACTTACCAGTTCGATGAGTCCGCGCTCGAGCGTGCAGTGGTTCGCGCGCTGGCGATGACAGACGCGGAGTGTGTCGATCTCGGTGCAAGTGCGAGACGCTGGTTTCTGGAGAACAAGGCACAGTTTCCGGAGCGATTGCGCGCCGCTGCCGATCGAATACCGCTGCCGACAGCCAAAGTCCGGGAGTGACAGTGTCGGTTTCCTATCCTTTTCCGCCGTTGCAGAGCGCTCGTCGTCACTGGCTGAACCGCTGGTGGCCGAGCACGCGTCTGCGCACCGATCCGCTGAGCGACCTACTCATTGACGGACGCTACGCACCCGCAAGTATCGCCAACTGGAAGCTGATTCCATCCATGGCTCGCAATCTGCTTGCGGGTCGTGTGGTCCGACCGCTGCAGTTCACTGCTGGTCGCCGTTTGACCGTGCTCATCCCGTTTCGCGATCGGCAGGCGCATCTGGAGCGTCTGTTGCCTGCTTTGACCGCAACGCTTGCGCAGCAGCAGATCCGCTATCGCATTCTCGTGGTGGAACAGCACGGTCAGCAACCGTTCAATCGCGGCAAGCTGCTCAACGTCGGTATGAAGCTGGGGGCCGATGCCAGCGATTACTTCTGTTTCCACGATGTCGATGCCATTCCCGTAGTGGCCAACTATCACTGTCCATCGCAGCCGTTGCGACTGGCGCATCGTGTGATTCGCGGGCAGCAGACCTCGGTGCATCACGACTATTACTTTTCCGGCGCTATTTCACTGCGCAAGGATCAGGCCGTCGCCGCCAATGGATTTTCGAATGAGTACTGGGGCTGGGGTAAGGAGGACGACGACTTTTTCTTTCGACTACTGCTGGCGGATTGCCTGTGTTTTCGCGACATGCAGGGTGTATTCGAGGACCTGCCAAATCCTGCCCATCAGCAATGCCGCAAACGGTTTGGGTTGGCACCGGCTCATGTGCGGGCCAATCGCCGCCGACGTAGTCGATTGCTGCGCGGCGTGAGCGATCCGGCCGCGGATGGCCTGAGTACGGTGCGTTTCGACCTGATCGCACGACATCAACAGGATTCATACGAACACTTGATCGTCCAGATCTGACCCGCCACAGGTAGTTGAAAAAGGGCTGTAGCCCTTTCAAGTCGGCGGTGGTTGTCTGGCCGGCTCCTGTCGTCGAGTTGCGACGCAGCGGCGTCCGTCGCTGTATTTCGACATCAAAAAGCACAGGCCCACTGCACGCTTGTGGATAAACTGCGCATGGCCAACCAGGTCGTCGCCCACTGGACAAGTCAGGAGTGCAATTTGTCCGTATCGTCACTTTTTGCGCCACGGGAGCTATCGCCCGGTCAGCGCTGGCTGAATCAATGGTGGCCGAGCCGGCGGCTGGGTTATGACCCGGTACAGGAGCTGAGAATCGATGAGCGCTACGCGCCCGTCAGTATCGCCAACTGGAAACTGATCCCAGCGGTGGCACGCACACTGCTCGCGAGACGTGTGACGCGACCCTTGTCGTTTGTCGACGGTCGTCGACTGAGTGTCATCATTCCCTATCGGGATCGCGCCGATCACTTGCGACAGCTGCTGCCGGAACTGCACGTCAAGCTGGACGCGCAACGTATCGAGCATCGCGTGCTGGTGGTGGAGCAGGAGCCCGGCGAGTTGTTCAATCGCGGGCGGTTGCTGAATATCGGCATGCAGCATGTCGCGCAGTGGAGCGACTATTACTGCCTGCATGATGTGGATGCGGTGCCGGTTGTCGCCAATTATCAATGTCCGTCGCAGCCTCTGCGTCTCGTAACGAGCATCCTGCATGGCCGGGAAGCGCGCCTGCGCCATGATCATTACTTCTCCGGTGCAGTCTGTATCCGCAAAGAGCAGGCACTGGCCGTCAATGGCTTTTCCAACGAGTACTGGGGCTGGGGCAAGGAAGACGACGACTTTTTCTTTCGGCTGCTGCTCGCTGGATTTCTGTGCTTCTTCGACCAGCACGGCACGTTTCGCGATCTGCCCAACCCGGCACATCAATGCATTCGCCGCGACCCCGCCCTGGGTGCGCACATCAGGCGCAACCGCGATCGCCGCAGTCGCCTGTTGCGTGGCCTGACCGATCCGGCCGACGATGGCTTCAGCACCCTGCGATTCGATATTACCGATCGCGAGCTGCGCAGCGACTACGAGCATATTCGCGTACGCTGGTAAAGATTGCAGTGCCGGTGATTCTCGCGCGATCATGCCGCCCCGGTTGGCTGCGGTAAGTGCCGCCCGACTACGGCTGACACGAAGTTCTGGTTAACGCGCGGGGAAGGCGATTGAATTCTGCAAGCGGTATCGGTTACGTCCTGTTGAGCGTCGCGTTGGTTGCTAGTTCCGCTGCGCAGGCCCGGGGGCCATCACCTTATCTGCCCCTCAATATGTCGCCGCAGATCGAGCGTCAAATCGAGAAGGTGTTGATTCTGGCCGGCAAGCCCATCATGCGTCGGCCGATCGCGGCGGCTATCGTCCAGGATGCGTTGCCCGCGGCCTGCGAGCGCGATCGCGCGTTGTGCGAGGAGGTCAGGCGCTATCTGGATCGCTACAAGAGATCGTACGCACTCACCAGTTTGCGTCCCAAGGCCGCGCTGACTACGGGCGATTCAGCTGCAACGATGCCGAATCAGCACGGCGAGCCGGTGGATTCGACGTGGCAGATTGCGGCGACTGGCTACTATCAGCCGAGCGACTGGCTGATCGTCAATGCGGGTGGCATTGCGTATGAAGGCAATGCGACGCCCACCGGGACATTTCTGAGTGTTGGATTCGATTTCGCGCAGCTCGACATTGGCTTCCGTGATCACTGGTTTTCGCCGTTATCGGACAGCAGTTCGCTGATCAGTACCGAGGCGCCGACCATGCCGTCGGTGACTTTGTCGAATTATCAGCCCATTAGTCCGCTCGGCATCAGCTACGAGGTGTTTGCGGCGGAGATGTCGAGGCAAGAGAACATCGCCATCGGAGATACTGTCACTGACGGCAAGCCGCGGCTCGCGGGTATACAAGCCGCGATCGAGCCGGTGACCGGCTACGGTTTGGCGATCAATCGAATAACGCAGTATGGCGGCGGCGCTCGTAATGGCAGCGCATTCTCCGATTTCAAAGACGCGCTGCTCGAAAACAGCAACGTGCTGGGTACCGGAGAGGGCGCCGCCAATCGGCTCGTTGCACTGACCAGCACGATGCAGTTCCCCGGCAAAGTTCCAGTTGCCGTACAGGCCGAATTTGCGGCCGAGGACAACGCCTATAAGGGGAACAAGCTACTCGGGGCGACCAACTTCTCGCTGGGGATCGATCTGCCGCTGCTCTGGCGTGACTTCGATTTCACTTTCGAAATGTCGGAGTGGCAGAACGATTGGTACGTGCATTCCTTGTATCCAGAAGGTTTGACAAACGAAGAGCGTGTCATCGGACATTGGTTCGGCGATCAACGCCTGTTTGGCGATGCGATCGGCGGGACGAGCCAGATGGTTCGCGCCGGATGGCGTATGCGCTCCGGCTACTACTTGCAGGCGATATATCGTACATCGAAACACGACACGGATTGGCGGCGCGGGGACGATTCAGGATTCCACTACCACCGCATGCAAGCGCTCGGGGTGAGCCTGTCCGCCACGGTGCGCGGCTGGCCGGTGACCGCCGAGATCTACGGTGGGGAAGACGCCTTCGGCGAGTCCTTCGCGCGGCTTGCGGCATCCATCGACCTAGCAGCATTCGGTCGCCACGGAGGCTCGTCGGACTTCGAGGCTGAAACAAATGCAGATCCTAGCGTCGAATTTTTCGTCGACGCCGGCGCTTATTACCATTCAGTGCGTCGAATATTGGACGTCAGCATTCCCGACGTCACGACGGATTGGCGAACGACGCCGCATATCGGTGTCGGCGTCCGCAGGAAAGTATCCGAGCGTAACGATCTCGGCGTCCGTCTCGAATTCGATCAGGACGTGGACGGCTCACAGCTATGGTCGTTCCGTGCGGTCGACTATCGCTTCCGCTGGAGCCGCAAATTGGCGGTCGGGGCCTTCTTCGGCGCAGGCCGATACGATGTGCGCTTGCCGGCGTATGGATATTACTGGGGCCTCGGCGTTCAGTTTCTCGATGCGCTGCCGAAATGGGATGTCGGTCTCGATGCAAGACATCATGAGAAGCTCGGTCGCGACAAGACGCTGCCGAACGATCCGCCGGTTACCCCCGAGAGAACGCGCATGTTTTTTGATGTCGATGGGATAGCGTTTTATTTAAGTCGACGTTGGTAGCGCGCGCGAGTTTTCCAGCCCTGATATGATGCTGATGTTAATTGGGGCGATGACGCTTCCTTCAGGTTGACGCATGCCCGTGAACTGCGATCCGCTCGCGCGCTTGTGCTCGGGAGACCTTCAGCCACGGGTACGATTTGCGCCTGCGTTTCTTCATCCTAGGCTCGTGCGTCCGGGGCGATTGCCCACTCTGATCCGTGCAATCAGTCTGAACAGAGGCGAGCAGGTCTCGCGACTTTCGCGAGCTTCAACTTCTTTGAGAATGCGCACGATTTGTTCTTCGGAGAACGTAGAGCTTTTTCAGATGGGAACTCTCCTCCGACTGATTCGAATCGGCGAGAAGACTTCACGCAGACTCTACATTGGAGAGAGAGGGCGCCGCTGTTCGAGGGTAGATTTCTTTCTCATAGGTTGCCGTCCATGACGCAGACACCTGTTAGCGCACCTTTCGTTGCACTAGCGAATCGAGTCCTGCGCCGGATTCGGTTTTGGTTTGGATTCCAAGCACGTATTTTCTCCACGATCTGCGCACATTCGAGAAAGGGCGCATGACTTTGTAACGAATCCAATACGTAAAGTATTTGTCATCGAGCACGTTTGACAAGAGCTTGATCAATTCGATCTCGTATTCTTTCGGATTGCGCTTCTTGCGCAGACGATAGAGACGCTTGAAAATTTCTTGATCGTGTTCAGGACGAAGTGCGAAGTAGTCGGAGTACAGGTGCAACAGGCGAGCATGTTCGCTTGCGCCGTCGATAGTGCGACGATTGACTTCTGTTTGTTGTTCGGCGTGGCGGCGAAAGGCGCAAAGCGGCGTCTCGGTGTAGGCGAAGTTGCCGTTGCGCAGCAGATGCATCCAAAACTCAAGATCCACAACCTGCTTGAAATCGGGATGGAAACCTCTCGCCGCGTCCTCTTTCCTGAATAACACGACCGATGGCTCGCCGATGAGATTTCTGTCGTGCCACAGGCACTGGGATATCATCTCTGCGCCTGCAGTGATTCCTTGCTTGCCAGCGTGATTCCATACTTCGATGGGAGTGGATGACCCATCAACGATTATCCGCGCCGAAGCCGCCAGCCTTACCCCAGGCTCTGTTTCTATGAGTTCAACCAATAGCGCCAGGGCATCTTGGCTGATCAGGAAATCGTCACCGAATACGTACTTGATATAGCATCCTTGAGCCTGTGCCAGACACCAGTTCCAATTGTTGACCATGCCGAGATTGGGCGACTGTATCTTGAATCGGATGCGAGCATCTCTTGAGGCGTAATCCCGGATGATCTCGGCCGATCCATCCTGAGAGTCGTCGTCACTGATAATCAGCTCGAAGTCGCTGAACGATTGGTTCAGGATCGATTCGATGGTCTGTGACAGAAATCGGGCGTACTTGTACGTGGGTATAAGGACGCTGACTTTCCTTGTTGTCGGTAGTGACGTCATGTCGTGACGCTGACAGTGTCGTCGTGCCTAACGGTTTGTTGACGATCGTAAAGCGATTTATAGAGAGCGTTCGATTCATATAGGCTATGGTGCGATCCGTGTGCGGCGATCCTGGCGTCATGAAAGACCAGAATCATGGATGCATCGCGAATAGTGCTGAAGCGATGCGCAATGATAAGTACGGTCTTGCCTGCC
>JAIBJL010000181.1 GCA_020029545.1 Gammaproteobacteria bacterium | reverse complement strand
ATCGTAAGAGAAAGAAGGGAATTGGTTACATTTTGAAATGATGCTGGACCCGCGGGAATGCAACGCCAACGGTGTCATCGAAATCCAGGCTGGCATGTGGTGCTGGCGGGAGTATGCTTCCACCCTGCTGTATGAATCTACAGATCCCTTTCCATCCCGCGGTGGCCGATTGGTTCGCTGCCACATTCGCTGCGCCGACGCCTGCGCAGGTCGATGCGTGGCCGGCGATCCAGCAGGGTCGCGACGTGTTGATCGCGGCGCCCACCGGTTCGGGTAAGACGCTGGCGGCATTTCTTGCGGCCATCGACGACCTGGTGCGGGAAGGCGAGCAATGGGGATTGCCCGACGAGACCCGCATTCTGTATGTCTCGCCGCTCAAGGCGCTGTCGAACGACATCAGCAAGAATCTGGAAGCACCGCTCGCCGGCATTCGCGAACGATTGCGCCAGCACACCGTCCGTGATGTCGAGATCCGCTCCTGGGTACGCACCGGCGACACGCCCCAGGCAGAGCGGGTGAAAGCGCGCAAACGACCGCCGCATATCGTGGTTACCACACCAGAGTCGCTCTACATCCTGCTCGGCTCGACGTCCGGCCGCGAGATGCTCGGCACTGTACGTACGGTCATCGTCGACGAAATTCATGCAGTCGCGGGCAACAAGCGGGGGCTGCATCTCTGCCTGTCGCTGGAGCGACTCGAAGCGCTGACGGGACGTCGTGTCACGCGTATCGGTCTGTCGGCGACCCAGCGGCCGATCGAAGAAGTCGCGAAATTTCTCGTGGGCACCCGGCGTCAGGCAGAGGGCCACGTCGATTGCACGATCGTCGACAGCGGCCATGTTCGTCAGCGCGATCTCGCATTGGAACTGCCGGACTCGCCGCTCGAAGCGGTGATGTCCAACGACGTCTGGTCGCAGTTGTACGACCGGCTTGCCGAACTGGTACGGCAGCATCGCACGACGCTGGTGTTCGTCAACACGCGCCGTCTCGCAGAACGCGTCTGCCGCCATGTTGGTGAGCGGCTCGATGCGGACGAACAGATGGCGCGTTCGGGCGACAGCACGCGTGTGGTCCCGCCCGCGCGTTCCAGCGTCGCGGCTCATCACGGCAGTCTCGCTAAAGAGCAGCGTTTCGATGCCGAACAACGACTCAAGCGTGGCGAACTCAAGGCACTGATTGCCACCGCGTCACTCGAGCTCGGCATCGACATCGGCGATGTGGACCTGGTGTGCCAGATCAGTTCGCCACGCTCGATCAATGCCTTCCTGCAGCGCGTGGGGCGCTCGGGCCATGCCGTCGGTGGCACGCCGAAAGGACGACTGTTTCCACTGTCGCGCGACGATCTGGTCGAATGCACGGCGCTGCTCGACAGCGTACGTCGCGCCGAACTGGATCGGTTGAAGATTCCGCAGAATGCCACGGACGTGCTGGCGCAGCACATCGTTGCCGAAGTCGCAGCGCGCGAATGTCGCGACGATGAACTCTATGCCCTGCTGTGCGGCGCGTACCCGTATCGGAATCTGCCGCGCACCGCCTTCGATGCGATCGTGCACATGCTCGCCGAAGGATTCACCACGCGGCGCGGTCGGCATGGCGCGCTGATTTATCACGATGCGGTGAATCATCTGCTGCGCGGTCGCGCCGGTGCACGCCTGACCGCCATTACTTCCGCCGGTGCCATTCCCGACACGGCGGACTATCAAGTGCGGCTTGAACCCGAAGGCATGACCGTCGGCTCGGTCAATGAAGACTTCGCGGTGGAAAGTCTCGCCGGCGATGTATTCCAATTGGGTAATCGTGCTTATCGCATCATCCGTGTCGAGCGCAGCACCGTGCGCGTGGAGGATGCTCGCGGGCAAGCACCGAACATTCCCTTCTGGCTGGGCGAAGCACCCGGTCGCACGGACGAGTTGTCGGTCGCAGTGTCACGCTTGCGCGACGAATTTTCCGCCAGAACGGCATGTCCCTCGGGCCCCAGCGCACTCGCCCTGCTGAAGGACGATATCGGGCTTTCAGACCCGGCGGCGGCGCAGCTGCACGACTACCTTGCCGCGGGCTGCGCCGCTCTCGGCTGCCTGCCGACACAGCAAACCATCGTGTTCGAACGCTTCTTCGATGAAGCCGGCGGCATGCAGCTGGTGATTCACTCGCCGTTCGGCAGCCGCATCAATCGTGCTTGGGGCCTGGCGCTGCGCAAACGCTTCTGTCGTTCCTTCAACTTCGAGCTGCAGGCGGCGGCAACCGAGGACGCCATCGTGCTCTCGCTGACCACTGCGCATAGTTTCGAGCTTGCCGACGTCGCCCGCTATCTGCATCCGAACACGGCTCGCGAGATTCTGATTCAGGCGCTGCTCGATGCGCCGATGTTCACCACGCGCTGGCGCTGGAGCGCGTCGATCGCGTTGGCACTGCCCCGCTTTCGTGGCGGCAAGAAAGTGCCGGCGCCGCTGATGCGCATGAATGCGGAAGACCTGCTGGCCTCGGTATTTCCGGATCAGGTGGCCTGCGGTGAGAACCTCGTCGGCGACATCGTCGTTCCAGATCATCCGCTGGTGCAGCAAACCCTGCACGACTGCCTCGAGGAAGCGATGGATATCGATGGATTCGAGCGCCTGCTCGTTGCACTGAACAGTGGCGCGATCAATGTCGTTGCCCGCGATCTCACCGAGCCCTCGCCGCTCGCGCTGGAAGTGCTATCCGCTCGTCCGTATGCGTATCTCGACGATGCGCCGCTGGAAGAGCGCCGCACGCAGGCCGTCGCCAGCCGGCGCTGGATGGACCCCGAGTCCGCCGCGGCGATCGGCAAGCTGGATCGGGAAGCCATCGCGCGCGTCCGCAGCGAGGCGTGGCCCGATGCAGCGACAGCGGATCAGCTCCATGACGCCTTGCTGTGGCTGACGTTCATGACACGGGATGAGCTGCGCAAGGACAGCGCGTGGCCGGCGTTGATTCAGACGTTGATCACGCAACGACGGGTAGTTGCGCTCGCTGCTGCGTCAGCAACGGCCATCAACAATGCTCCCAGCCCATCGCCCTTCCTCGGCAATGCGGGGGAAGGATGGGAAGGGGGCGTTCTGCTCCCCGTCGAACGTCTCCCGCTGTTTAAAGCTGTCTTCCCCGACGCGACGTTCACGCCGTCCAGTTCCGTGCCCACGGCGTATCAAAAGGAGTGGTCGCGCGAAGCGGCGATGATCGAAATCGTTCGTGGTCGCCTCGAAGGCGTCGGACCAACGACGGCGGTGGAGATGGCGACCTCACTGAGTGTGGGTGTCGCCGACATCGACGCTGCGCTGCTCGCACTCGAAGCCGAAGGTAGCGCGATGCGCGGAAGGTTCACAAGCGAACCGGGCGACCGGCAACAGGCGACAGGCGACGGCCAGAACCCGGATTCCGAATCTTTCGGGCTGTCGCCGGTGGCCGATCGCCTGTCGCCTACGGAATGGTGCGACCGCCGTCTGCTGGCGCGCATTCACCGTTACACGGTGAAGCGGCTGCGCGCCGAGATCGAGCCGGTACAGGCGCGCGACTTCCTGCGTTTCCTGCTCGACTGGCAGCGGGTTACGCCATCGCAGCGGATGCAGGGACCGGATGCGATTGCCTCGCTATTGTCGCAACTCGAAGGCTTCGACGTCCCAGCTGCGGCCTGGGAGACGGAAGTCCTCCCAGCACGCATGGCCGAATACGATCCGGCCTGGCTGGACGAGCAATGTCTCGCCGGCCGCATGGTGTGGACTCGCCTTGCACCCCGCACCAGCGAATCGGAGAAAGGCGCAGCACCGGTACGCTCTACGCCGATCGCCTTGCTGGCGCGACGCAATGTGCGCATGTGGTCGACATTTGCACATCAGCGCGAACGCACCGTCCTCACGGCGAAAGCACAACAGGTGTTCGACTTCATGCGCGAGCACGGCGCTTCGTTCTTCGACGAGCTCGTCGATAGCGCAGGGTTGATGCAGAGTCAGGTGGAAGAAGCGCTTGCCGAATTGGTTGCCCTGGGACTGGTCAATTCCGACAGCTTCGGCGGTTTGCGAGCGCTGCTGCTGCCTGCGGATAAACGCAAGTCGCCGGGCAACATACGACGCCGCGGCCGCATGGCGATCTTCGGCATGCAGGATGCGGGACGCTGGACGCTGGTGAGAAGAGGACATGCGGGGTCTGGACCCGAAAGCGAGATGCCGGTTGCTCCACACGTGCGCGATTCGATCGAACACATTTGCCATACCTTGCTGCGCCGTTGGGGCGTGGTGTTCTGGAAGGTCATCGAGCGTGAGGCGAACTGGTTGCCACCGTGGCGCGACCTGCTGCAATGCTTCCGCCGGCTGGAAGATCGCGGTGACATTCGCGGCGGCCGGTTCGTCACTGGATTCTCCGGCGAACAGTTTGCGTTGCCCGACGCGCTGGGCCCGCTGCGAGAGGCACGCCGCCGCCCCGGCCACGGCGAGCTGATCTCGCTGTCGGCAGCAGATCCATTGAATCTCGTCGGCATCCTCACGCCCGGGGCGCGACTGCCAGCGCTGACGGGCAACCGCCTGCTGTATCGGGACGGTCTGCCGATCGCGTTGTACGCCGGTGGCGAGGTGAGATTTATGGAGGCGCTGGAGCCGAAGGCTGAGTGGGATGCACGGAATGTGTTGCTGCGTCGGCCGGTCCCTGCTTCCTTGTCGAGCCTGTCGTAGCGGCAAGATTGAGAGATCTTCGTCTAGATCCCATGCCACTTGCTTAGTGATGTTTGCCGCGACTCACCTCAAACCTACTGCCTTGGCGCAACGGCCTGGGGCCTGGGTAGGAGACGCGAATTCCATTCGCCAGCGGGTACGCCGATCCGTTTCCTGCCCAGGTCCCGCGCCCCAGGCCCTGTTAGTGGCGGCAAGTGTGACGCTCGCTGCTATAAGCACCATTCCGTTTTGATCTGATCTTGACCACCCGACGAGAATCCTCGATGCAGAGTTTGCGTTTCGACAACACCTTCGTCAGGCAATTGCCTGGCGATCCGCGCAGCGATTCGGGTCGTCGTCAGGTACACGGCGCATTGCATTCGGCGATTACTCCGACGCCTGTCGCCGAGCCGCAGCTCATTGCCTGGTCGCCCGAAGTGGCTGCGTTGCTCGGTATCAGTGCGGAGGACATCGCAGCGCCGCGATTCGCGCAGGTGTTCGGCGGCAACGCGCTGCTCGACGGGATGCAGCCCTATGCGGCGAATTACGGCGGACATCAATTCGGCAATTGGGCTGGCCAGCTCGGCGACGGACGCGCCATCACGCTGGGCGAAACCCTCAATGCCGCAGGCGAACGTTGGGAGCTGCAACTCAAGGGTGCGGGGCCGACGCCCTACTCCCGGAGCGCCGACGGACGTGCCGTGTTGCGTTCATCGCTGCGGGAGTTCCTGTGCAGCGAGGCGATGCACCATCTCGGTGTGCCGACCACCCGCGCCTTGAGCCTGGTTCTCACCGGCGAACAGGTAGTGCGCGACATGTTCTATGACGGCCATCCGAGGCATGAACCGGGTGCCATCGTCTGTCGGGTCGCGCCGTCGTTCATCCGCTTCGGCAACTTCGAACTGCCCGCCTCGCGCGGCGATGTGGCACTGCTCAGACAGCTTGTGGATTTCACGATTCGTCGCGACTATCCGCATCTGGTTGCGGGCAATCGGGAGCCCGATGAGGTCATCCGCGCCGAATGGTTTGCTCAGGTTTGCGAACGCACGGCATTCATGGTGGCCGAGTGGATGCGCGTCGGCTTCGTGCATGGCGTGATGAATACCGACAACATGTCGATTCTGGGTCTGACGATCGATTACGGCCCGTATGGCTGGATCGACAACTTCGATACCGGCTGGACGCCGAACACGACCGACGCGGAGGGGCGCCGCTATCGGTTCGGTCAACAACCGCAGATCGCATTCTGGAATCTCAGTTGCCTTGCCGGTGCGCTGGTGCCGCTGTTCGCAGGCGAAGCCCCCTTGCATGCGGGACTGCAGCGCTTCGTCGACGTCTATACGCGCACTGATCGCAGCAACATCGCCGCGAAGTTCGGCCTGCAGGAATGCCTCGATGCAGATGTCGAACTGATGTTATCGCTGCAGGCATTGATGCAGACCGCGGAAATCGACATGACCCTGTTCTTTCGCGCACTCGGCAGCGTCGACGTGGATGCTCCGTCGCTGACCGTGTTCGATGACACTTTCTACGATGAGGTGAAGCGCGAGGCGGCTGTTGCCGATCTCACCGACTGGCTCGCTCGCTATGTGGCGCGTGCCAAGCGCGACGGCACTTCAAGTGAGCAGCGTCGCACACGCATGCACGCGGTAAATCCTCGCTATGTCCTGCGCAATTACCTGGCGCAGCAGACTATCGATCGCGCCGAACAGGGCGACTACGCCGGCATCGATGAATTGCTTGAAGTGTTGCGGCGACCTTATGACGATCAGCCCGGTCGCGAGCAGTTTGCCAAGCGGCGGCCGGACTGGGCAAGACACAAGGCCGGTTGCTCGATGCTATCGTGTAGTTCCTAGTCACGCGCGCTCGGCCGGCCCCGAGATCAATGCATCCCGCTCCATGCGATCTTCGAGTTCCCCCAGTTGCGCCGCCAGCACGTTGTTGTGCTCCTCCAGCGTCGACCGTAGTTTGTCGTCCATGCGCTGCAGCTGCGCGACCACTTCGGCACGAGTCGTTGCGGACTCCTGACTGACTCGCAGCAATTCCTGGCTGATAAAGCTCCGCAGCTCCGTGAACCGCGAGGCCTCGGCCTGATCGGCGAGCTGCCGCTGCGATTGCAGTTCCTTGGTGTGGCGCCGCGTGTCGAGCAGCACCGTGGATTGCAGGTACGCGACGAATGTCAGGAACGCCGCCGTCACAAATCCGAGTAGCATCAGCAGGATCAAGCCGAGCGGCGCTTGCACCCGGGTGACCAGCAGCGACAACGACGTCGGCGTCATGATGGCACTCCAGTTCATGACGGTGAACAGCGCAATGAATACCAGCAGTAACAGTAGAACGATGGAACGTACTTTCATTGACCTACTCGCATTTCATATCGTGACTTGAGCAATGGGAAATTCGCTGCCCAAGTTCCCGGCGCATTGAGCGGCCAGAAGGCTGCGACGCACACGGATCTGTGGGGCGAACGCCGTCGCGAAGCAATCATCGTGATCGGTGCATTGTAAACGGTGGCCAGCGACCGTACGTCAAGCCGCGCCACACCCATTCCAGCGGTCCGTAACAAAACCGCGCCAGCCACCAGCGACTGAGCAAAATCTGCATCAGGTAGGCAACGATCACGAGCAGCAGAATCGTCGCGACACCCATGCGTCCGGCGAGGTCGGCGCCGGGCCCGATACCGGTCAGGACCAGCCCCAGAAAAAAGCTCTGCGCGACGTAGTTCGTCAATGCCATGCGCCCCGAATAGGCAAATGGCGCTAGCAGTCGTCGTCCACGGATTGAATGCACGGCGACAACGATGGCGCACAGATAGCCGGTCGCCAGTACCGGCACGGCCAGCAGATGCAACACACGGCCGACAAAAAACCAATGCTCCCAGGACGGTGCGCGCTGCTGCGCTTCGATGAATATCGTGCGCGAGATACCTTCGACCAGCAGACCGGCGGGCAATGTCCAGCGCAGCACGCATCGATAGCCGGGCAGCAGATCGGCGGCGCGCTGTAGCCATTGCCGCCGACCGACCCAGGCGCCGAGCATAAAGCGGCCGAGCACGTACAAGAACCAGCCAATGATCGAGGCGTTCAACAAGTAGTCGATCAGATTGAGGCGCGAGGTCTCCCGGAGCAGGCCAACGTAGTCGCCGGCACTCGACAGCGCCTGCCGCACCGACGCAGCTGCGTCCGAATAGGGAGTCGGCAACCCATGCCAGGTATTGAGTCCGCCGAACTCCGCAAACACCTCCTGCGCAATCCGGCCAAACAATGTCAGCACGCTGCCGACGATCAGCAATGTTCGCGTCCGGAGGTTGCGCAACGCGAGTAGCGCGAAGCCGGCAAGCGCATACAGGTGCAGGATTTCCCACATCCAGATGAACAACACATGCACGATGCCGAACAGCAGCAGCACCGTCAGACGGCGGCGATAGATGCGTACCGCATCGACCCCGTACGCATCCAAGCGCTGCATCTGCAGAGCGAAGCCCAGTCCGAACAGAAACGCGAACAAGGTATTGGCTTTGTCCAGCAGCAGCCAGTTGATCAACTGCAGCACGATTCTGTCGAGGTGCGCTGTGGGCAGCGAATCGAGCTGAATGGAGGTCGCCAGAACCTCGGGTTCGGCCAGTGCGATCATGTTCAGCAAGAACACACCGAATAGCGCGACGCCCCGTAATACATCGAGTGCAACGACACGCTCGCCAATCTCTAGCGGAGCGGCGTCGCCGGTGGCGGAGTTGCTGTGGGTTTGCGGCACGGTAGACTCATACTACCGGGTAAGCAGCCAGATTCCCGACATGACCAGCACTGTGCCGCCGATCATCCACCCGGTGATGGGCTCGTCCAGCAACATCGCACTGAGCGCTATCGTCGCTATCGGACCGATCATCCCCGCCTGCGATGTGATGCCGGCACCGACGCGCGCGACCGCGGCCGTGGTGAGCAGAACGGGCACGAAAGTGCACAACGTTGAGTTGAGCATCGCGAGCCAGACCACCTGCGGCGCAACTTGCAACGACGACAGCGGACGCAATAGCGGGAACTGAACAATGCACAGCACGCATGCAATCGCGGTGGCGTTGCCGCTCAATCGCATGGCGCCAATCTTGCGGACCACTTCGCCGCTGAACACCAGATACAGGGCGTAACTGACCGCGCTGCCGAATATCAGCAAGGCACCGAATGCAGCCTGGCTGCCGCTGAAGCGGAGATCATGGGCAAATACCACGAGCACGCCGGCATAGCTCAACGCCAGCGCCAGCCATTGCGAGCGCGTCACTTTTCTCTTGAAGATCAGCAGGCCGACACCCAGCACGACGGTCGGGTTGAGATACAGGATCAAGCGCTCCAGGCTCGCTCCCACATACTGCAGTCCAGCGAAGTCCAGCATGCTGGCGAGATAGTAGCCACTGAAGCCGAGCCCGAAGAGCATCCGCCAATCCCGCCAGCTCAATGCCGGCTTGCCACGACCCGACCACCAGGACAACGCCAGAAATAGTGGCAATGCGAACAGCATGCGATACGTGATCACTGTCACTGCATCGACGCCATACCGATAGGACAGCTTGACGATGATGGCCTTGCCGGAAAACGCGATGGCGCCCGCGCAAGCGAACAGCAAAGCGGACAGTGCCGGGCGGGGCGAAGCAGCGACAGCAGAATGCATGGCAAGG
>JAIBJL010000505.1 GCA_020029545.1 Gammaproteobacteria bacterium | reverse complement strand
GCGCGTGGCAGATGGAGGACAGTTTTTCGATCGTTGGAGGCGAATAGCCCTGGTCCAATTCAATGGGGGCTATTTAACGAGAAGGATCGGAAAAATGGATTCAGCTGACACCGCCGCAGTAGATCAACCTTCAGTCCGACAGGCTGCTAGGCACATTGCTCATACCGACTCGTCCACTAGCACCTCGCCATGACTGCATCAGGTAATCACAAGATCCGCGTCGACGTCAGCGCCAACTATGTGGGCGATCAGTCGAAGCCGGAAGAAGGCCACTACGCTTTCTCCTATACGATCACCATCCGCAACGAAGGCGATGTACCGGCGCGCCTGCTGACGCGCCGTTGGGTCATCACCAACGCGGATGGCAAGGTGAAGGAAGTCCGCGGCGAAGGCGTGGTCGGCGAGCAGCCCTACCTGCTGCCCGGCCAGGGATTCCGCTATTCGAGCGGCGCGGTTCTGGAAACACCCGTGGGTGCCATGCAGGGAAGTTACCAGATGCTTGCTGATGATGGCGCGCGCTTCGATGTGCCCATTGCGCCATTTACGCTGGCGATGCCTGGATTGCTTCATTGAAGCAATCCAACAGGCGACGGGCAGCGGGCGACGGGCAACCTCCAGAATTAGCCCGGCGACTTGGAGCGCCAGAAGCAATTCCTGTCTGGCTGTTAAGCCGCAGACGGTAACTCATGGCGACCTACGCCATCGGCGACATCCAGGGCTGCGGCGATGAGTTCGAGGCACTGCTCGACAAACTGAAGTTCGATGCGACGCGCGACCGCTTGTGGCTGGTTGGCGATCTGGTCAATCGCGGTCCGCGTTCTCTCGATGTGCTGCGCCAAGTCCGTGCTCTCGGCGCGGCGGCCATCACCGTGCTGGGCAATCACGATCTGCATCTGCTTGCTGTCGCACTCGCCGGCTCAAAAAGCAAGCAACAGGACACGATTGCCGATGTCCTGCGGGCACCCGATCGCGATGAGCTGCTGTATTGGTTACGTCATCGTCCGCTGCTGCATTGCGACGCCGCGCTCGGTTACACCCTGATTCACGCGGGGCTGCCACCGCAATGGGATGCCGCAACCGCCCAGCAATGCGCACGCGAAGTCGAGGCTGCGCTGCGCGATGACCGGCAATGCATCGAGCTGTTCGCACACATGTACGGTGACCAGCCGGATGGTTGGTTGGACGAACTGACCGGCTTCAACCGGCTGCGCTTCATCACGAACTGTTTCACCCGGTTGCGCTTCTGTCATGACGACGGCCGCATTGCACTGTCCTACAAGGGGACGATCGAGAAGGCGCCGGCGGGGCTACAGCCTTGGTTTCGGGTGCGCCGCCGCCGCTCGCGGGACATGCGTATCGTATTCGGTCACTGGTCGGCGCTGGGCTTCCACGACGCCGAAGGCGTGCTTTGCCTCGACACAGGATGCGTCTGGGGCAGTCAACTCACCGCAGTACGACTCGATGCAAGGACGCCGGACACGCCGGTCACACCTGTCTGCGTGGAGTGCGGTTCGTCTGGTCTGTCGCCCGGGGAATGAATCAGGGGGAATGAGCCACGGGGAATGAATCAGGTCAGCACGATCGCGGCTGTCGGAATGAATCCCGACACGCAGGAATGCAAGCGCTGCACAGTCGGTGATCGCGGGTTACACTCGCGCCAGGAGATGTCTCATGAACCCCCTGATTGCATTCAATTTCCGCCGCTGGATTGACGAGCACTCGAAGGCAGCATGACATTGCGCACGATGCAGGAAGGCGCACGCGTCGATATTCCCATCGGCGCAGGCGACATCCTCCTGCTGCCGGCGCACGTCCCCCATTCGCCGCAACGCTCCGCAAATTCCGTCGGTCTGGTCATCGAGCGCCAACGACGCGCCGACGAACAGGATGGTTTTCTCTGGTATTGCGATCACTGCCAGTATCCGTTGTACGCCGAGTACCTGCACGTCAGCGATATCGAGAAGCAGTTGCCGCCGGTGTTCGACCATTTTTACAACTCCATCGAACGCCGCACCTGCCAGGCCTGCGGCACTGTCGCAGCGAAGCGGTAGCCGAAGACCTTGCCGCGCAGCCCATTGCATCCCCGGGCGGAGTCCGACATTCCATCAGTGCGCTTCCCGGTGGCGGTCGGCGATCGGCAATTTGTGGTCGACACGCAGGATTGTTACGACCTGTCGATTCCCCTGCAGTTCGACGCTCCCCAGCCTCGCGCCTTCGGTGCCGGACGGGCAACCGGCAGCGTACTGACAGCCGGGAGTTTCACCGGTGACGTGCGCCGGGGCGGCAGCTGCAACTGCTCGACGTACTCTCTGACGCCGCACTGTAACGGCACGCACACTGAGTGCGTTGGCCACCTCACGACCGATCGCGTGCATGTGCGCGACATCGCTAGGGAAGTGCTGGTGCCGGCACAATTGTTATCCGTCACCGTGCAGGATTCGCAACAGACTGAAGAACGCAGCTTCCCTGCGCCGCAACCCGGCGATACGCTGATCACACGCGTTGCGCTCGAACGCGCAGCGCAGCCACATGACCTGCGCGGCTGCCGGGCCCTGGTCATTCGCACCCTGCCGAACGGGCCCGACAAACAGTTTCGCGACTACGCTGTCGCGCCGGCGGCCTACTTCAGCAGCGAGGCGATGCGTTGGATCGTGGCGCGCGGCATCGATCATCTGGTGGTCGACCTCCCTTCCGTGGATCGCGCCGCAGATGAAGGCTTGCTCACCGCGCATCGGCTGTTCTGGGGCATGCCGCCACAAGCCACGCAAGCGTTGCACGCCACGCGTGCGCACGCGACGATTACCGAACTCGCTTACATCGACGCGGCCATTCTCGACGGCGTGTACCTGTTGAACTTGCAGGTGGCTCCCTTCAACAGCGACGCTGCTCCGAGCCGCCCCTTGCTGCTGAAGTTGATTACGCCATGACGTCGCCCGGTATGACGTCGCCCCGTATGGCCACTGCTGCGACCCTGGATCGCAACGATCCACTGGCTGCGTTGCGCAACGAGTTTCATCTGCCTGCGCACGGCAATGCAACGACCGTCTATCTGTGCGGTCATTCGCTGGGCCTCGCACCGAAGCGCACGGCGCGCCTTGTGAACGAAGAACTGGAGCGCTGGGCAGCGCTTGGTGTCGAGGGACACTTCGCCTCATCCCGTCCTTGGCTCGCTTATCACGAAGCCGTGACCGAGGGACTCGCCCGGCTGGTCGGCGCCGAGCCCCTGGAAGTGGTCGCAATGAATTCGCTGACGGTCAACCTGCACCTGATGCTGACCAGTTTCTACCGGCCGACACCGCAACGACATCGTCTGCTGATCGAGAAGCGCGCGTTCTCCTCGGACCGCTACGCCGTGGCATCGCAGATCCGGCAACGCGGTTTCGATCCGGTCGAATCGTTACTGGAACTCGCCCCGCGTGACGGCAACGATTGTCTCGACACCGCCGATATCTGCGCGCTGCTGGAACGTGAAGGACGGACGATCGCCACGGTCGTGCTGCCGGGCGTGCAATATCTCACCGGCCAGCGCTTCGACATCGCTGCGATCACTGCCTGCGCACGACGTCAGGGATGCGTGGTCGGCTGGGATCTCGCCCATGCGATCGGCAACACGCCGTTGCAACTGCACGACTGGGATGTCGACTTCGCGGTGTGGTGCAGCTACAAGTACCTGAACGCCGGCCCCGGCGCGATCGGCGGATGTTTCGTCCATGCGCGGCATGCGCGCGAGTTCGATCTGCCCCGCTTCGCCGGATGGTGGGGACAGCTCAAGCACACGCGGTTCGACATGCCCGAACAGTTCACGGCACTCGAGGGTGCCGAGGGTTGGCAGATTTCCAATCCATCGGTGCTGGCCTGCGCACCCTTGATCACATCGCTGGAACTGTTCGACAAGGCCTCGATGCCGGCGCTACGCCGCAAGTCGGTAGCGCTCACCGGCTATCTCGAAGCGCTCCTGCAACCGCTGGTGCCACATAAGTTGCAGATTCTGACGCCCGCCGATCCTGATGCGCGTGGCTGCCAGTTGTCGCTGCGACTGCAACGCTCGTCAGCCGAAGCGCGCCGCATCCACGAAGCCTTAGGTCGCCATGGGTTCGTTTGCGACTGGCGCGAACCTGATGTGGTCCGTGTCGCACCCGTGCCGATGTACAACACCTTTACCGAAGTCGCGCAATTCGCGATCGAATTGACCGCGCTCCTCGACGACAGCAGTCACTGACCGCGTCGCATGACAGACGAGCCGGACATCATCACGATCGCAGGCGCCGGTCTCGCGGGCACCCTGCTGAGTATCCTATTGGCGAAACGCGGGCAACCGGTCCGTCTGTACGAGCGACTGCCCGACCTGCGTCGCGAACCCATCGACGCGGGGCGATCGATCAACCTGGCGCTGGCGGCACGCGGCATTCGTGCGCTCGAAGCCGCGGGCGTGATGGCGCAGGTCCGGCCGCTGCTGATTCCCATGCCAGGCCGATTGGTGCATGACACGCAGGGCGCCCGGACCTTCATCGCTTATGGCCAGCGCCCCGCAGAAGTCATCTACTCCGTCTCGCGGCCCGGATTGAACTGCGTTCTGCTGGACGCCGCCGCGGCGGCCGGTGTCGACATTCGCTTTCGTCATTCGATTGTCGGCGCGGCGATCGATCAAGGGACAGTGCGGGTTCGCGATGACACCCGCCAGGTGGAAACGCCTCTACCCTTGCGACGCGTCATCGCCGCCGATGGTGCGGGATCGGTATTGCGCCGATCGCTGGTCGCACAACGCCCTATTGCCTGCAGCGAGGATCTGCTGGAGCACGGTTACAAGGAACTGACGTTGCCCGCTGCCGATGGCCGTCATCAGCTCGATGCAAACGCGCTGCATCTGTGGCCGCGCGGCGGTTTCATGCTGATCGCGCTACCGAATACCGACGGTAGTTTCACCGTCACGCTGTTCCTCGCGAATCGCGGCGCGATCAGTTTCGACTCGTTGAACTCAGCGGAACGAGTCGCTGCGTTCTTCGCCACGCATTTCCCCGATGTCGCGACATTGATCCCGAACCTGGCTCGCGAGTTCTTC
>JAIBJL010000180.1 GCA_020029545.1 Gammaproteobacteria bacterium | reverse complement strand
CTTCGGATATCGTGTCGAGGGCTACTCGGATGCGGTGAAAGCGCTGGCCGCATTTCGCGACAATCCGCAACACTACGATCTCGTCATCACCGACTACAACATGCCGGGCATGTCCGGCATCGAAGTGGCGCGACAGGTGCTTCAAATCAGACCCGTCGCGCCTGTCGTCTTGACATCAGGCTACTTGCGGCCGGACGAAATGGTCAAGGCCCGCGCAATGGGAATCCGTGAAATCGTCTCCAAGCCCAACTCGCTCGAGGATCTCGGCCCGCTGATACAACGAGTGCTGTCGCAACTCGTGTGAGGCATGCCTGCATACGATTTCTGCATCGTCTGCAATCGAACCGGCGGCGCGGATCAGGCGCTCAAGCTCGGAACGCTTCATATTTTTGCGCGATCACCGTATGCGCGGCCAGGCTGCGGGCTTCGAGAAGGCGATGCGATGAATAGCCACGACGCGGCGGCACGGCACGCGGGGCACCCGCGACACCACGGGCTTCAGGCCCTCTGCCTTGCGAAGTTCTCGCATACGACGCATGCGATCCGCAGCCGTCATTCACTTCTTTATCTTGGCCAAGTTGCGCGACGCGAAGACCTGTCGTAGCTCACCGTGAGCGCGGCTTTCCGAATATTTGCCGTGCGTGTAGTCGCTGACGATAGCCCGCCAGAATGCCACGGCCGGCGCGTTGTACAGGAACTCGGTAATTTCCCAGGTACCGGTGAAGCGATCGAAAATCAATCGTGCCGCATCCTTGCCCACACCCAGGCGTCGCGCTTCCACCGCGACGAAGAACTCGGCCATCCGATAGTCGATCTGCTCGCGCTGATTTCGCAGCGGACGGCTCACCAGCGCAAATCCCGTAGGACGATCGTTCTTGAGAATCAGCAGAGGATGCGCGCTGTCGTCGGCAAACCAGCGTGCCATCAGCTCCGGTTGTCGTTCGCCAAACTCGCCGGCTGCAGGGAACATGCCGGTGTTCATGCTCAACTGCGACAAATCCTCCAAATATTCCAGATACTGGCTCTGGATCCAGGCACGGTCGGTCGCTGAATTCTTGGCGTCGCGGATGCGGACAGGCATCGCCATCACCCTTTTTCGGCAGTTCCTTGGCCACCTTCATCGTGGACTGAAGGCTTTGTCACAGAATCTGTGCGGGAAGTCTATAGCGACTTTCGGGCATAGCCCGCCACCGCAGGCTCCAGCAGATACACCGGGCGACATTGCGTCGCCCGGTGTGCAGTAATTACGGCTTGGGCGCTTCTGCAGGAGGAGCGGCACCTTCCGCGGGCGCAGGAGCAGGAGCAGCAGCGTCGGCAGCAGCGGCACCGGCGTCAGCAGCGGCGCCAGCGTCAGCAGCGGCGCCAGCGGCATCGGTTGCGGCGCCAGCAGCATCAGACGCTGCAGATGATGCATCCGAAGCGGCTTCACCAGCAGCGGCAGCGGCATCCTGAGCAGCTTCAGCTGGCTCTTCTTTCTTCGCGCAACCAGCCAGCGAGAGAGAGAGCGCCAAAGCAGCGAGAATCATTTTCGTGTTCATGTGACCTAACACCCCGATAGTGAGTTGACGGACCATACCTGAAACTGCAACACCGAAAAAATTGTTCCGGTCGCTGCGGCGGCGGATTCTAGAGCGTTTCAAAAACGTTTGAAACACTTGCACCAGCCACGTCGCGAAGCGAAGACATTCACGACACGATCGCAAGGTTGGTGTCATTCAATCTCGAATTGTTTCGATAGGCATCCGGCCCTGCATTTACAGGCCTTTCAACGAAGGGTGCTTGACAGAACAACGCGCAGGCATCGATTCGAGCAGCGCAATTTTCCTGGGCTGGTCCACTGCATCACACTGCGTCTATTGACGAATCATTGACAATTGATCCCCAATTCGCGCAACCAAAGTCCGGATCGCAGGGAGACGGAATCGGCAGCATGTGACTTACGAATGCAACGAAAGAATCATTTGCATGTCGCAACCGTCCGGACAGCCGCGACACGCCGCGCCGGGACCTCACTCGTGCCGAGCAAGATTGAGCAGCGGGCCGGGTGAGCGTCTAATAGACCGATCATTCCCTCGCGAGTCGCCCCATGGCTGCTTCACTGGCCTCTCTCTACGATGATCACTTCCGCATACAGCAGTCGCGCACCGATGCCGCGCTTGCCGCCGAAGGCTTCGCAGCACTGGCGATACATGCGGGACAGGCGCCGATGCAGTTTCTTGACGATCAACCGTATCCATTCAAGCCCAATCCGCACTTCAAGCTATGGACCCCGTTGGCGGACGCGATCGACAGCTGGATCGTATATCGACCGGCACGCAAACCCCAGCTGATCTTTCTGCAACCGCGCAGCTACTGGCACCAGCCGCCGACGGTTCCGGAGGCCTACTGGACTGCGCATTTCGAGATTCTGGTGGTTCACGAGGCGTCGCATGCGCGCACACACATCGCCGATATCGGTCATTGTGCCTGCATCGCGGAATCGCCGCAGGAGTTCGGCGACTGGAACTTCGCCGCGTGCAATCCGCCACGATTGCTGCAACGACTGCACTATCCGCGTGCGCGGAAGACTGCCTACGAGATTGAGTGCATGCGCGCAGCATCGCGCCTGGCAGCAACAGCACATCGCGCCGCCGAAGCTGCGTTCCGTAGCGGCGCGTCCGAGTACGACATCCATCTCGTCTATCTGCAGGCATCGCGACAAACCGACAACGAACTACCGTATTCCAGTATCGTGGCATTGAATGAGCATGCAGCGGTACTGCACTACCAACATCAGCAACGCCGGGCGCCTGACCTGTTGCGTTCATTGTTGATCGATGCGGGTGCGCAGTCTGCCGGCTACGCTGCTGATGTCACGCGCACATTTTCAGCCGCGCAGGATGACTTTGCAGCGCTGATCCGCGGCATGGACAACCTGCAGCAAGCACTCTGCAGTCAAGTCCGTCCCGGCGTGGACTACACAGACATTCATCTGGCGGCACATCGAATGATTGCCTCATTGCTGCGCGAGTCGGGACTGATCAGCAGCACCGCGGACGAGGCGGTTGAAAGCGGCTTGTCGAGCGTCTTTTTCCCACATGGCGTCGGTCATCTACTCGGACTGCAGGTTCATGATGTCGCCGGCTTCATGGTGAGCGCAGACGGTGATAGTAAAGCGCCGCCGGACGGTCATCCGTACCTGCGCCTGACGCGAACACTGGAACCGGGATTCGTCGTGACTATCGAGCCGGGTCTGTATTTCAGCGATGCGTTGCTGGATGCAGCGCAAGCATCCGCACACGCCGCCGCAATCAACTGGAAACGTGTCGCCACGTTCAGGCCTTACGGCGGCATCCGGATCGAGGACAATGTGGTGTGCACCGCGAACGAGCCGGAGAATCTCACGCGCGATGCGTTTGCGAAAGTTTAAGAGGCCACGAGTAAGCTGCCCCCTGGTCTGGCCAGAGTTCGAAGATCGCGGCTGCGTGGCGGCTACGCGTTGCCATCGCTGCTCCGGACCTGGCCAGCTGCCAGCTTGCCAGTTGCCGGCCCGTCAATCCCTATCTCTGTTGCTTCAGCAGATCGCGAATCTCCGTGAGCAACAGCTCTTCTTTACTAGGCGGCGGCGGTGCGGAAGGCGCGACTTCCTCCTTGCGTTTGAGACGATTGATGAGCTTGACCAGCACGAAGATCGCGAGTGCAACGATGAAGAAATCGAACGTCGTCTGCAGAAACGTGCCGTACTTGACCGTGACCGGCTCCGTACCTGCAATAGCCGGGAGTGTGTAGGCCAGCTTGCTGAAGTCGACACCGCCGATGAGATACCCCAGCGGCGGTGTGACCACGTCGCTCACGAGCGAAGAGACGATCTTGCCGAACGCGGCGCCGATGATGATACCGACGGCCATGTCGACGACATTGCCTTTGACGGCAAACTCACGAAACTCTTTTACAAAGCTCATTAGGATTCCCCAGGTCAGATGGTAACCATTCGTACACCATGACGTCAGCCTCACAATAACTGTCTTGGCGGCGAGGGACAATGAGAAAGGGTGAACTGGTTAGCTGGTAAGAACTCGTGCCGGGCTGGCCAGAGAAGGAATTGGGCGAGATGGTCGGCGGGTAGCCGAATCTGCATTCTAGCCAGCTCGGCACGAGTTCTTACCAGCCCGGTCCTCCGGTTCTTACCCGCTCGGTCTCCCGAGTTCTTATCCCTCTAACCAGCCGCGTCCGCGGTTCTTACCGCCGCGTCGGCGCGGCTCTTACCCGCAGACCTCTCCAGTCCCCTCCGTCACGTCAACCGGTTTATCCCGTTATACGCCGCGACACGATACGCCTCTGCCATCGTCGGATAGTTGAATGTCGTGTTGGTGAAATAACGGATGTTGTTGAGTGCGGGATCGGCCATGACGGCCTGACCGATATGCACGATTTCGGATGCCCCATCGCCGAAACAGTGCACCCCCAGCAGCGCCAGCGACTCGGCGTGAAAAATGAGCTTGAGCATGCCGACGCGTTCATCGGTCATTTGCGCACGCGCAAGGTTCTTGAATGCACAATGACCTACTTCATACGGTACGCGGGCTTCCTGCAGCTCACGTTCGTTCTTGCCGATCGAGGAGATCTCGGGAATCGTGTAGATACCGTTCGGAATCATGTCGAGCCGATGCGGCTCGATGTGCGGATCGAGCAGGTGTTGCACGGCATGGACTCCCTGTCCATAGGCCGCGCTGGCAAGTGCCGGCGGGCCGACGATGTCTCCCACCGCGTAGATGGTCGGCACGGCCGTCTGATAGTGACCGTTCACTGCAATCTGACCGCGGGAATTGCTATCCAGCCCGACAGCCTGCAACTGTAGTTCGGTGGAGTTGCCGGTACGCCCATTGGCCCAGAGCAGCAGATCGGATTTCATCTTGCGTCCCGATTCCAGGTGCAGCACGACGTCACGCTCGCGGGCTTCGAGCTTCATGAGTTTTTCGTTGTGACGAACGACGCAGCCCTGCTCACGCAGGTGATAGGAAAGCGCTTCGGCGATCTCGTCATCGAGAAACGACAGCAATCGATCCTGCGTGTTCACCAGCGTGACTTTGGCACCGAGACTGATGAAGACCGACGCGTACTCGCAACCGATCACGCCGGCACCGTAGATGGTAACCGAGAACGGATGCTCGCCGTAGCGCAGGATGGAGTCGCTGTCGCGTACGCGTTCGTGATCGAAGTCGATCTCCGGGGGATGATAGGGACGCGAACCCGCACCAATGATGATGTGCTTGCCGCTGACGCGTACCGGCTTGCCGCTGGGCGGCTGCACTTCCAATGTATGCGCATCCAGGAAATGCGCTTCGCCCGAATAGACCGGCACCCGGTTGCGCTCGTAGAAGCGCCGGCGGCTCGCCACTTGCGCTTCGACGACTTTGGTCGCCGAAGCCAGCAGCTGCGGGTACGTGAGCTGCGATGCGTCGCGAAATTCCCGCAGCAGCGGATTGCGCCGCAGGTCCTGCAGCGTCTTTGCAGCGTGTCGCAACGCCTTGCTGGGAATCGTACCCCAGTGAGTGCAGCCGCCGCCCACTTCGAAGTATCTCTCCACCAGTGCCACACTGAGATGGCTTTTCGCCGCCATCATGGCGGCACCCTCTCCAGCTGGCCCGCTACCAATGACGACGACATCATATTGCTCGCGCTGCTCCACGTTCTTCGCTCCTGATCTGATCGGTTCCCCATCCGGACGCATCGCAGCTGCGATCAACGCCGGTGGCAGTAAAAAATCACCTTGCATGCAAAAAACAAGTCAGGCTGCAGGTAAGTAACTACCGAGACTAACCTGCGCATTCACGAAACCCTGAAAATACGTTGTTTTTATGGGAAAAAGCTTTTCGTCCAGAATCAAACTCAGTACCCTTTCCCGCGCTTAGAAAAGCCGCTAGGAACGCCACTGCAGTGGTAAGAATTGCGTGACAGACAAGCCCGTTCACGGAGGGGGGATACATGAATAGCGGATTACTTCGTAACAGTATCGTCGTCACTCTGTTTGTCGCTTCGATACTCGTCGCCGCGATGCCCACCTTTGCCCAGGACGCCAGTCCACCGGCAGACAACGGCAGAACCATTGAAAGTGTCATCGTCACCGCGCAAAAACGCGAGCAGAGTCTGCAGGACGTGCCGATCGTCGTTACGGCGGTTTCCGAACAGTTGTTGCGGGACTCGGGCGTTAAAGACATCAAGGACCTTACGCTGCTGACACCTGGACTCATTGTAACCTCGACCTCCAACGAGACTCAGACCACGGCACGTATTCGCGGCATCGGCACAGTGGGCGACAACCCGGGGCTGGAATCGTCGGTCGGCGTCGTCATCGATGGAGTGTACCGGCCACGCAATGGGGTGGGCTTCGGTGATCTGGGCGAATTGGAGCGCATCGAAGTTCTGAAAGGGCCGCAGGGCACGCTGTTTGGCAAGAACACCACCGCTGGCGTCATCAACGTCGTATCCAAAAAGCCCACCTTCAATTTCGGTGCAACCGCCGAACTCACCGCAGGGAACTACGGCGCATGGGAGGGCTCGGGTGCCGTCAATGTCCCCATCGGCGAAACGTTCGCAGCGCGGCTGTACGGCGCCGCACGCGAGCGCGACGGCACCATCGACGTGGTCACCGGCGCCGGTCCGCGGACAGAAGACGAAGATTTCGATCGCAGCTTCAAGACTGCCCGCGCTCAATTTCTGCTCAAACTCTCCGACGCCCTCGATATCCGCGTCATCGGCGATTACACCAAACGCGACGAAGACTGCTGCGCCGCTCCGCAAATGGCACTCACACCGACAACGGGCGTACTGACAGTGCTCAACCTGCTCGCGCCCGGTGCTTCGCTGTCGAACCCCGCAGATCCGTACCGTCGCGTCGCCTACTCGAACCGTAGTACGACAGGGGAACTGGAAGATCACGGCGCATCCGCGGAGGTCAACTGGGATCTGGATGCCCTGGGCGGGGCGACGGTGACGTCGATTTCTGCATGGCGTAACTGGGAGGCCGTCAACGGCCAGGATGCCGACTTTACGACTGTCGACATTCTTTATCGCAACGCCAATGGTGGATTTGCCAACGAGTTCAAGCAACTGAGTCAGGAACTGCGGATCGCCGGTGAAACCGACAAGTTGAGCTGGCTGTTCGGCGCGTTCTACGCCGACGAAGACCTCGAATCGCACAACCAGGTGTACTACGGCAATCAGTTCCAGACCTATTACAGCCTGTTGCTGGGCAATCCGGCGGCGATCGGCTCGCTGACCGGACTGGGTAACGCCGCCTATGTGGGAGGACAGAGTCAGCGCGATGTGTATGAACAGAACAGCAAAACCTGGGCGCTGTTCACCAATAACAGTTTCCGATTCACCGACGCGCTGGAGTTGACGATTGGCGCGCGCTATACGGACGAGTCGAAGGATCTGGATACTCGATACTTCAACGACCACGGCGGCGCAGGTTGCCAGGCGTTGCGAAATCGTCTCGCTATCGTTGCCGGCCAGGTACCTGCGGCCAACCTTGCAACTGTCTATGGCATCGGCTGTGCCACGTACGCGGATCCGTTGTTCAACAACCTGGTGACCGATCAAAGCATTGACGAGAGCGAATGGACCGGCACTGTGAAGCTCGCCTACCGCTTCTCGGATCAATTGATGGCGTACGTATCCGCCGCGCGAGGCTACAAAGCTAGCGGATTCAATCTGGATCGCGAACGAACCAACAGCAACCTTGCCAACAACCCGCTCTATCAAGGCGACTCGGACCCGCTTCGGCCCGGACAAGTTGTCCCAGGCACTGCCGGAGCGATTGGCGCCGACACCGATACACACTTCGACAAGGAAACCGTCGATTCCTACGAAGTGGGCGCCAAGTCACAGTGGCTGGCCAACACCCTCTCCGTCAACGCTGCGGTGTTCTACCAGGACTACACCGACTTCCAGCTCAACACCTTCACCGGTATCTCCTTTATCGTCACGTCGCTGCCGCAGGTGGTATCGCAGGGCGTGGATCTGGACGTGATGTGGTACACCCCGCTGGAGCCGCTGAGCTTGCAGGGCGGCGTGACGTATGCCGAAACAACGATTGAAGAGTTCGGTCCCGCAATCGCTTTCTTCCGCCCCGAGCGAAAGGACGACACATTGTCCTTCGCGCCGAAGTGGTCGGGCAGCTTGTCGGCGACTTTCGAGCAGCCCTTTGGTGCGGGCATGGTGTTTCGCACCAATGTCGGCGCCAAGTACACCAGCGAATACAATACCGGGTCGAACCTGGATCGTCGGAAGATCCAAGGCGCGTACACGCTGGTCAACGCCCGTATCGGCTTTGGTCGCGACGATGAGGCCTGGATGGTCGAAGCCTGGGCGCAGAATCTCACCGATAAGGAGTATATGCAGGTGGCGTTCGATGCAACGCTACAAGGGTCCTCCGCCGGCGAGGTACCGACCAGCACGATCGACGGATTCCTGGGCGCGCCTCGCACCTACGGTGTCACGGCACGCTTCAAGTTCTGATCGGAACCCGCCAGCTTCCTTGCGAAGCATGCAGACACGATGAGGCGGCCCAAGGAATCGGGACCGCCGTTCTTGTCGACCTCACTGACCGTGCCCGCGCCGACTCCGGTCGCAGGTGAATGACGGGCAGACACAGCTGCACCTGTTCCTACCAGGCATCGAGACACTTTGTGTGGAGCCCCCCTCGCCCGCTACTATCGACGCCATGCGCATTCCATGGCTCCTTCTTGCGGTTCAGCTCTTCGCCTTGCCGGCACATGCCGAGTGGGTCGAACGGGTCACTGACGGCATCATGGGGACGCGAGTCGTCGTCGAACTGTGGGCCGACAGTGCTGCCGATGGCAACGAAATGATCGAGATGGTGCTCGCCGAGATGCGCCGTATCGACGCCGCGATGAGCACCTACAAAGCGGACAGCGAAGTATCCGCTATCAATCGCCGCGCTGCGCTCGAGCCTGTCATCGTTTCCACTGAGCTGTTCGACTTGCTGACGACCGCGATCGACTACTCGCGGATCACCGAGGGCGCTTTCGATATCACCTACGCCAGCGTGGGCTATCTGTACGACTTCCGCCACCACCACCATCCAGATCGCAAGCAGATCGCCAGCGCCCTGCCCAGCGTCGACTATCGACAGCTAGAACTGAATGCAAGAAATCGCTCAGTGCACTTCGCCCGCAAAGGCAAGGTCATAGCGCGTATTCCTCTGGAAGACGCCGCCCTGTCGACATCCGGCGATTACGAGCGTTACTTCGACGAGAACGGCATTCGTTATCACCACATCATCGATCCGAAGACCGGCGACTCCGCACGCAAGGTACGCAGCGCGACCATTATCGGGCCGACGGCAACGCGCACCGATGGCTTGTCGAAAACCGCGTTCGTACTGGGGCCCCAGCAAGCCATCGAAATCTACAATCGCATGGACGATATCGATGCCGTGCTGGTCACACCGGACGGACAGGTGCTTTACACCAAGGGACTGGAGGCACCGAGGTAGGTCGGGCTTGAGCCCGACCTACAAGTCATTTGCTGGACTTCTTCTTAGCGGCGGCTTTCTTCTTCGGTGCAGCTGACTTCCGCGCTGCCTTGCCGGCAGCTGCAGCTTCAGCCTTCTTCGCTGCGTTGGCCACCCTTGTTTCCTGTTTCGCCTTCTTCGCAGCGCGCTCCGCGTCAGTCTTCACGGCGCGCTTCTTGGGGGAAGTTCTGCGAGCGACCGGCTTTGTCTTCGCTGGATTCTTCTTTTCGCCACCCTCTTCGCCTTCAGAGGCATTCTGCTCTTCGGCGACCGTTTCCGGCTGATCGAGCAACTGCATCAGTGCCATCGGTGCCGAATCACCCGGGCGCGGGTCCATGCGCAGGATTCGGGTGTAGCCGCCTGGACGCGTCTTGAAGCGAGGGCCCAGGCTCTCGAACAGTTTCACCACGACATCGGCATCGCGCAACTGTGCGAACGCCATACGACGGTTGGCATCGCTGTCGGCCTTGCCGAGCGTAATCAGCGGCTCAACCACACGCCGCAGTTCCTTGGCCTTAGGCAGCGTGGTGCGAATGGTCTCGTGTCGCAACAGCGACGCAGCCATGTTACGGAGCATCGCAGCGCGATGCGGGGCGTTACGGCTGAGCTGCCGGCCGGAGAGTTGATGACGCATTTTCTTTTACGTAAATGGTAAATGGTGAATGGTGACTGGTATCGGAATCGAGGAGCTTACTTTCTGGCCACTCACGAATCACCAATCACCCCCTGCCTCAAATCACATCGCGCTCGTCGTCGCGCTTGAGACTGACCGGCGGCCAATTGTCCAGGCGCATACCCAGTGACAGACCGTGGCTCTCGAGCACTTCCTTGATCTCGGTGAGCGACTTCTTACCCAGGTTCGGTGTGCGCAGCAATTCCACTTCCGTCCGCTGCACCAAGTCGCCAATGTAGTGAATGTTTTCCGCCTTGAGACAGTTGGCACTACGTACCGTGAGTTCGAGCTCGTCGACCGGACGCAGGAGGATCGGATCGAACTGTTGTTCGGCAGCCTTCGATGCGCCCTCGTCCTGGCCTTGCAGGTCGACGAAGACTGACAGCTGATCCTTCAGGATCGACCCGGCGCGACGGATCGCTTCTTCCGCATCGATCGTGCCAT
>JAIBJL010000504.1 GCA_020029545.1 Gammaproteobacteria bacterium | reverse complement strand
GCACGCGGTTGCCGATTGACGGTCGTACCTGCGCAGACTTCGGCAAACGAAGTGCTGGCGCTCGAGCCCGATGGCGTGTTTCTGTCGAACGGGCCAGGCGATCCGGAGCCCTGCGACTACGCGATCGCTGCAATTCGAAAGGTGCTGTCCAGCGGACTGCCGACCTTCGGCATCTGCCTCGGCCACCAATTGATGGGACTGGCGAGCGGAGCGAGGACCATCAAGATGAAATTCGGCCACCACGGTGCGAACCATCCGGTCAAGGATCTCGACACCGGCCAGGTGCTGATTACCAGCCAGAATCACGGGTTCGCGGTAGACCCGGCGACGCTACCACCGACCTTGCGAGCGACGCATGTATCGCTGTTCGACGGTAGTCTGCAAGGGCTGGCACGCCGCGATGTGCCGGCATTCTGTTTCCAGGGGCACCCCGAGGCGAGCCCCGGCCCGCACGACGTCGCTTATCTGTTTGACCGTTTCGTGCAGTCGATGCACGAGCGGAGAGCCTGAACGTGAATCCCCACGGGGCAAGGCCGCTCCCGCCGACCCCGGTCATTCGGGCGCACAGCCGCCCCGGTGTTCGGTAAGACCATGCCAAAAAGAACCGATCTGCAGTCGATCCTCATCATCGGCGCCGGTCCGATCATCATCGGTCAGGCATGCGAGTTCGACTATTCCGGCGCGCAGGCGTGCAAGGCGCTGCGCGAAGAGGGTTACAAGGTCATCCTGGTCAACTCGAACCCGGCCACCATCATGACCGACCCCGGTACCGCGGATGTCACCTACATCGAGCCGATCACCTGGCCGATCATCGAAAGGATCATCGAAAAGGAGCGCCCCGATGCGCTGCTTCCCACCATGGGCGGGCAGACCGCACTGAATTGCGCGCTCGACCTGGCCAAGCACGGCGTGCTGGAGAAGTACGGCGTCGAGATGATCGGCGCCAAGAAAGAGGCGATCGATAAGGCCGAGGATCGCGAGAAGTTCAAGCAGGCGATGACCCGCATCGGCCTTGGCAGCGCTCGCTCCGGCATCGCCCACAGCATGGAAGAGGCGCTGCAGGTGCAGGCCGGCCTGGGTTTTCCGACCATCATCCGGCCGAGCTTCACGCTCGGCGGCACCGGCGGTGGCATCGCCTACAACATGGAAGAGTTCGCCGAGATCTGCAAGCGCGGTCTCGAGGCCAGCCCGACCAGGGAGTTGCTGATCGAGGAATCGCTGATCGGCTGGAAAGAATTCGAGATGGAAGTGGTCCGCGACAGCAAGGACAACTGCATCATCGTCTGTTCGATCGAGAACCTCGACCCGATGGGCGTGCATACCGGCGACTCGATCACGGTCGCACCGGCACAGACGCTCACCGACAAGGAATACCAGATCATGCGCAACGCCAGCATCGCGGTGCTGCGCGAGATCGGCGTGGATACCGGCGGGTCGAATGTGCAGTTCGCGATCGACCCAGCGAGCGGGCGCATGATCGTGATCGAGATGAACCCGCGCGTCTCGCGCTCGTCGGCGCTGGCCTCCAAGGCGACCGGGTTTCCGATTGCCAAGATCGCCGCCAAGCTGGCGGTCGGTTACACGCTTGACGAATTGAAGAACGACATCACCGGTGGGGCGACGCCGGCCTCGTTCGAGCCGTCGATCGACTACGTCGTCACCAAGATTCCGCGCTTCGCCTTCGAGAAGTTTCCGACCGCCAACGATCGGCTGACGACGCAGATGAAATCGGTCGGCGAGGTGATGGCGATGGGGCGGACTTTCCAGGAGTCGTTCCAGAAGGCCCTGCGCGGTCTCGAGGTCGGTGTCGATGGCATGAATCAGAAAACCACCGACCGCGAGGAACTCGAAAAGGAACTTGGCGAACCGGGTCCCGAGCGCATCTGGTATGTCGGCGACGCGTTCGAGAACGGCTTCAGCCTCGACGAAGTGCATCAGCTCACGCGCATTGATCCGTGGTTTCTGGCGCAGATCAAGCAGATCATCGATATCGAAATGGAACTTGACGACCGCGAGCTTGCCGGTATCGACGCCGAAGAAATGCGCCGACTCAAGCGCAAGGGTTTTTCCGACCGTCGGCTGGCCAAGCTGCTGAAGACCACGGAATCCGAGGTGCGCGGGCAGCGTCATGCGCATGGCGTGCACCCGGTGTACAAGCGCGTCGACACCTGTGCGGCGGAGTTCGCCACCTCGACCGCCTACATGTATTCGACCTACGAGGAAGAGTGCGAGGCGCGGCCGACCGACAAGAAGAAGATCATGGTGCTCGGCGGCGGGCCGAACCGCATCGGCCAGGGCATCGAGTTCGACTATTGCTGCGTGCATGCCGCGCTCGCGCTGCGCGAGGATGGGTTCGAGACCATCATGGTCAACTGCAATCCGGAAACCGTATCGACCGATTACGACACCTCCGATCGCCTGTATTTCGAACCACTGACGCTCGAGGACGTGCTCGAAATCGTTGCGATCGAAAAGCCGGTCGGCGTGATCGTGCAGTTCGGCGGGCAGACGCCGCTCAAGCTGGCGCGCGATCTCGAGGCCAACGGAGTGCCGATCATCGGAACCAGCCCGGACATGATCGACCGCGCCGAAGACCGCGAGCGCTTCCAGCAGATGCTGCATGAGCTTGGTTTGAAGCAGCCTCCCAACCGCACCGCGCGCACGCCCGAAGCTGCGATCGAGGCTGCCTCCGAGATTGGTTACCCGCTGGTCGTGCGCCCGAGCTACGTGCTGGGCGGCCGCGCGATGGAAATTGTGCATGAGCAGAAGGATCTCGAGCGTTACATGCGCGAGGCGGTCAAGGTCAGCAACGACAGCCCGGTACTGCTCGACCGCTTCCTCAATGACGCGACCGAGGTCGATGTCGATGCGTTGTCCGACGGCGAGCAGGTAATTATCGGCGGCATCATGGAGCACATCGAACAGGCCGGCGTGCATTCGGGCGATTCAGCCTGTTCGCTGCCACCTTATACCCTGTCGCCGGCAATCCAGAACGAACTGCGCCGTCAAACGGAACTGATGGCCAGGGCGCTCAACGTCTGCGGTCTGATGAACGTGCAGTTCGCGATCCAGGGGCAAGGTGCGACCGCGGTCGTCTACGTCCTCGAAGTGAACCCGCGGGCTTCGCGTACGGTGCCCTTCGTCTCCAAGGCCTGCGGCCTGCCTCTGGCAAAGATTGCGGCCCGCTGCATGGCAGGCCGGAGCCTCGCGGATCAGCGGGTGACGCGCGAAATCGTGCCTCCCTACTATTCGGTCAAGGAGGCGGTGTTCCCCTTCGTCAAGTTCCCGGGCGTCGATACCATTCTTGGCCCGGAAATGAAGTCGACCGGCGAGGTAATGGGTGTCGGC